>JAHJOQ010000153.1 GCA_018820315.1 Candidatus Zixiibacteriota bacterium
CACTCGGGAGAGTGGCCGGGCTCTATGCGCTTGCATTCCCTGTCCCCCGTACAGAACCCGGCCTGGTACTCTGCAGTGTCGAGAGGTTTCCTTAGACGTTCACGTATCAGCCACTAATCAATCCCCCCTCTCTGTCCGCAAGTGGCTGAACAAGTACATCGCAAAGGGTGTGCCAAAAGGAAACTCCTGCGAGATATCAGACTTGATCCGGAGCACAACTCAGTGATTGTCAGTATGATAGGTGGTGGTGAGTGTCGATGGAAGCTGTCGCCTTCGATGTGTCGAACCAAGCTGCGACCATCGAATAGTTGCGAGTTTTCTACGAGGTGTTGCGAGTCGACATTCTATGCCCTTGTGACACAAGCAATTGATAATTCGCAACTGTTGCGAATCTTCTGCGAGTCTGCGAATTGAATGGAGGAGAACGGAAGATTTAGATGTCGAGCTTCTTCATATGATAACGGAGGGTCGATTCGGGTATGCCCAACTCTCGGGCGGCCTTTGATTGGTTCCCGTCGGCGCGACGCAGTGCGTCCACAAGTTGCTCTCGTTCGATAGTCACTTTGTCGATGCTCTCGTCAGTGTTGCCGATGGCACTCGGCACTTTCAACAGATCATCAATGTTGTTTCCCGGCGCGAGTGCTATCATGCGATTGATTTCGAACTTTAACTCACGGATATTCCCAGGCCAACTATGGTTATTGAGACGTTCAAGCAGCACATCAAAACTGCCGTTGTCGGTCGTTGCATTGTCGAAGCCGGTTCCCTGAAGGAAGAACTCGACAAGCAGTCTGATATCGTCGAGACGGTTGCGGAGTGGGGGGAGGTGGATGGGCATCTCCTGTAAGCGATAATAGAGATCGCTGCGAAAACAACCCTCTTCCATCATCTGCATCAAGTCAAGGTTTGTCGCTGCGACAAACCGTACATTGACCTTGATGTCAGATGTCGTTCCGAGTCTGCGCACACTCTTCGTATCAAGCACTCTTAGAATCTTCGTTTGCACATCCGGTGGCGCATCGCCGATTTCGTCGAAATAGAATGTCCCCCCTTCAGCCGATTCGATCAGACCGACTTTATCATACGCCGCGCCCGTGTACGTCCCTTTGCGGAACCCAAAAAGCTCCGATTCCAGTAGTTCAGACGGGATTGCGGCAGTGTTTACAATCCGGAACGGTTTGTCAGCGCGGGTCGATGACCTGTGGATATATTCGGCGAGAAGATCTTTGCCGGTGCCGGTCTCGCCGGTGATGAGTACTGTATGAGATGTGTCTTTAATTCGCTCAACTGCAGAAAGAATCTCCTTCATCTGACGGTTGCCGGTGATGATTATCGGTGCAGCCTGATCAGCTTTCCGTGAAGCAGCAGATACATTAGCATCTCTTCGCAACTGAGTGATGGCGTTTTCGACCTGCTCGACACGCTTCGGGACATCCATTTCGATAAAGAGCATTCGTGACATTTCGAGATGACGCAGGCGTTCATCGAAACTGTATGACTCAGACTTACCCGCAGCGAAGTACGACAGCGCGAGCTCATACCTCGCGCCTATCTCGCGCAGCAAGTCAATCGACTTCTTGAAGTAGTCGCGAGCGGTGTCAGTTTCTTTCTTGTGAGTATATATCTGACCGTAAGCACGCCAGAGCGCACCGAGTTCGATTCGTTCGTTGATTTTCGTGATAGCCGCCCCGGCTTTAGCTGCTGTCTTCTCGGCAATGTCGAACTTCTCTTCAGCAATGTCGACATCCGTCAGCATTCGCAATGTCTGTGCAACCGCCGATGCAGTCGGTTCCGGCATATCGAGGACTTGCTGATAATATTCACGCGCCTTGGCATAGTTGCCGTCTTCATAATTCAGTAATCCTAAGTACTCTCTGCAAACATCTATGTCACGATTGCTCTTAATTGAAACGAAGGTGCTCAGTGCTGATGAAATCGCATGGCGTGCGAATGGGAGTTCTAATCTGTAGAGACGTAATTTCCCCTTGAGCAATAACAGATTAGCGGATGCTGACAGATCAGTATCATCAGCTACAATATTTTCGATAATCGACTCAGCTCTTGAAAAGTCTCCGATATACATTAGAATCCGCGCCATATTTCGACGATCGATATCTACATCTCTCTGAGAATGGAACTTTCGTGCGCATTCGACGGACAATTCTATGACTTCACACGACCTTCGAAGATTTCCGGTCAAGTAGTGAATCTGTGCTAAGTAATTCAATGGATACATCATTGATTTGTGGTCACCCGAGCTTCGAAAGAAGACATATGATTCATTGAATTCCTGCTCAGCTTCGCGAAATCGGCCCACACGTGACAGAATTCGTCCTAGATCAAGCTTTAGCTCGGCATAAGACGCCCAGTCATCAATTCGGTGAGCTAAGCGAATTGCGGTCTTTATTTTGATCAAGGACTCTCTGTATCTGCCCACCTCGCATAGACACTTGGCAAGTTGCTGATATACTCTAATCTTTGATTGAGTATCTGTGGACCCAACGAGATTCTTTCGACAGTCGGTCAGCGCCGCAAGTGCATCTTCGTAAAGCCCTTGCAGCATCATCTGTTCAGCTTCAAGAACCTGCGCGTCACATGTTTGTATCTTCGAATGCATAGCTAATCGTGTGTCACTATTTTGTGTGCTCTTCCCAGCCACCGTCGTCTCCTTCCGGCCGTCTGTCGCTTATTCTCTTGCCGGGGGGAGTATCAGAAAGGCTTGGCCCCTCTATTTCGATCACAATTATGCCGGTCAACGGCGATGCAATTATCAGATACCTCTCAACTATAGGTCTCAGCGACCTATGCATTAACTTTGGTGGGAATGTTTTGGTTTCTCGGGCAGGAGTGCTTTCATCGGCAACAGAGCTTCTGCTCGATGCAGCCGATGTCGCGCTGTCTGTAGCATGCGAGATCGGGGGAACAACCAATCCCAGCATGAACAACGCGAGGGTGAGGGACAGGATCACTCGTTTCATTGTCACATCTCCCGTTAGAGTACTATCTATTCTTCAAATGCTCTCTGCTCAACTCAGTTGTCAGCATCGTCCTTCCGTATCTAAGGCCATGCAGAAATGCCGACTTACAATACACCAGTATTCTATCGCTCTAAGTATAAGAGAGCCCACTGTCAGAACCTGTCAGTACAAAATCAAGTTTTTTGGACTTGTATCATCTTTTTTCCTATGCTCCCGGTCACACCCAGTGAAGACATTCCAGCCTACAGTCGGACAGGTCGAGGTCCATCGACTTCGACCTGTTGCTTCAAGGATTAACCTTTGATAGACCGCTATTACAGCACCGCCATCACCGTGTTGCTTGCTGGACCGTCACCGACCTTGTTGGTCGCGACTATGCGGTACTCCCATTCTTTGCTGCGATCCCGATTGACGAGAGTTATCTCCGTCAAAACGGCCGTAGCCTCGTCTGCCCATTCGCCACTCGGCCGCTCTCGTCGCATTACTTTATATGCACTCGGCTTTCCGCCTTCGGATGGCGCTTTCCAGTCGAGCATCACCCAACCCTCACCTTGCTGGACAGTCTCAAGCAGTCGCGGCTGACCGGGCAACTCCAATGCTGTCGAGGCGGCGCGACCAGCCCAGCCGATCAGCTTCAGTTTATCATCGTCGAAATCGACAGTATTTTCCGCATAGCGGATATCCGTCTTCAATGCGTCTGTCAAGTCTTCCAGTGCCACGTCCTTGTCGGTCGTTGCCTGCTCCGCAGCCGCCTGCGCGGCCACCGCCGCGTTCTTCGCGTTTGTGTAGTCACTCAACGCTGTCGTAAGGTCGATCGTGCTGACCGGCGGCGCTGGATAGATTGCCACATTTGCGGCAAGCCCCACTGCCATTTCCTGAGCCAATGCCAGAATTTCTGCCTCTGTCCTTGGAAAACGTGCCATTTTGCGTAACCTCCCCTTGTATAAGAATTTAACCCCTACATGTATCGATTGCAGCGCATAAATGGATGCTTAATCTGCCTTGTTGTAAACATACAACGCCACGATGTCAACTTAATATTCGACGATGGAAACGATCAATGCCGCGATGTAAGCATACAGAGCTGCTCCGCAATCTTACATTGCGACGATGTAAACTTTCCGAGCCGGGTTGTAAGCTCACAATGCCACGATGTAAACGCACAAAGAGACGGCATGAAGCGGATATGCTGTGTTGCAAATTCGATCTGCGCATTAGATCTCTGTCCCGCGATGGGGTAAATGACCCCGCGTTCTGACGCTAAATATATGTTGGCGAGGGCGGCAAAGCCAGCACTAATTTGCGCCCAACAAACCTCTTGCGAATTAGTCCGTAGGTGGTTATATGTATGCGAAATGATAATCAAGGAGAACTCGAGAATGTCACCATCACCCCAACAAGCTTATGATGAACTAATTCAGATACGTCGCGAACTTGCCACTCTCGGCTCTTGCCAGGCGCTACTATACTGGGATGAGAGGACTTACATGCCGCGAGGCGGTGCCGAAGGTCGCTCCAAACAAGTCGCGCTGCTCTCCGGGATGATTCACGAGAGATTCACTTCGCCGCATATCGGTGAACTGATCTCTGCCATTGAAGGCACCGATGTCGTATCGGATGGGAATTCCGGGAAAGCAGCCGTCATGAGAGAGATCCGCAGGGAATATGACAAAGCGGTCAAACTTCCGAAAGATCTTGTCGAAGAACTTGCGCGAGTCACATCGCTGGCGCAGGGCGTATGGGCGGAAGCAAGGCAGAAATCAGATTTCTCGATATTCCTGCCGAAACTGAAAGAGGTCATCGATCTCAAACATCGCCAGGCGGAGGCCTATGGCTATGAGACTGAGCCGTACGATGCGCTGATCGACGACTACGAGCCGTATGCAACGGTGAAGACAATCTCCGAAGTTTTCGCTAAACTTCGAGAGGAACTGGTCCCTCTCGTTAAGGCTATCGTCGATTCAGGTAATCGTCCGAATATGTCTATAATCGAGAACGACTATCCTGCCGATCTGCAGGAGAAATTCGGCCATGAGGCCGCAGCGGCGATTGGATTCGACTTTGAATCGGGACGGCTTGATGTTACGACTCATCCATTCTGCAGCGGGGTTGCGCCCGGCGATTGCCGAATTACGACCAGATACAATCCTCGCCATCTCGGCCAGGCACTATTCGGAATCCTGCATGAGGCCGGTCACGGCATCTATGAGCAGGGTCTTCCTCAACAACATTTCGGTACACCTCTTGCAGAGTCGGTTTCGCTCGGTATCCATGAGTCTCAGTCGAGAATGTGGGAGAATCTCGTAGGACGAAGCAAACCGTTCTGGGAGTACTTCTATCCTAAGGCTCGGAAGACGTTTCCATCACTGAGCGGAGTCGCATTCGAAGATTTCTATTTCGCCGTCAATAACGTCCAGCCTTCGTTTATAAGAGTCGAGGCAGACGAGGTAACATATAATCTGCACATACTGCTCCGTTTCGAGATAGAGCGCGACTTATTCGCCGGGAAGATCAAAGCTGAAGATCTACCATCTGCCTGGAATGAGAAATTCGTTGAATATTTCGGATTGACTCCGGAGAATGATGCCATAGGATGCATGCAGGATATCCACTGGAGCGCCGGACTTTTCGGTTATTTCGCTACGTACGCTCTCGGCAATCTCTATGCCTCTCAATTCTTCGCAAAGGCGAAAGAGGATATGCCGGACATCGAACAGAAATTCGCCGCGGGTGACTTCTCAGGTCTGAAAAACTGGCTAAGAAAGAACATCCACTCGCATGGTCAGAGGTATCGCGCTGGGGAACTGGTGCAGAAAGTTACAGGAAAACCGCTCAATCATGAACCGATGATGACATATTTGAAGTCCAAATTCGGGAAATTGTATGGAATCTAATCGCTGGTAGATTTCGATAGAGTTAATTGGCAGAAAACAGGAAGGAGTTTCTTCGTCTCCGAAAAAACTCCTTCCATCCCCTCCTCTTAGTACCCTCACCGCCAAATCAAGTACCTAGAGTAACTGACACCCCAAAGAGTAACAAAACCTGTGCCAAACTCCATTTTCGGACTGGAATGAACCTTCAATCGATTGAACAGTAGCGAGATACGAGCTGCAATGAATCGCGAGCCGTGAATCGGGATTATTGACTTTTCCGCACAAGCTGCGCCAGAAATGACGCACAAGAGCTGCGCGCCACCATTAATACGTTGTTTAATAAGGACTTAAGCCTACGCAGATCGTGCGAGTACAAACTGGCGCAAATCGACATCTTCTGCGCGTTGGCGCAGCCACTACTTCCAGTGCACCACTTCTTACTTCTTAGCAGGTAATGTGTGTATCGATAGGTCGTGTACGTCGTGCAACGCCTCCAGCATCGCTTCCGCCATGACCGGATGCGCATGGAAACTGTCACCGAGTTGCTCGACTGTGAGCCCATGCCTGACCGCAACCGCGCCCTCATGAATCAAATCTGTAGCATGGGCCGAGACAATGTGAACGCCAAGAATCTTGTCGGTCTTCGCGTCTGCGACAATCTTGACTTCACCCTCTGTCTCGTTCTCAGATTGCGCCTTGCCGAGAGCGATGAACCTGAATCTGCCGATTTTTACCTCACGCCCCATCTCAATCGCCTGGCTTTCCTTCAAACCGACCGACCCGACTTCAGGATCTGTGAAGATTGCGCTCGGCACGCCGGTGTAATCGATCTTCTTGTTCTGGCCGAGACAGTTGGCGGCAGCGATGCAACCCTCCGCAGAGGCGGTATACGCCAGCAGGTACTTGCCGGCGGCGTCGCCAATCGCAGATACACCGTCAACATTGGTCTTCATCCGCTCGTCAACTTTGATCGAGCCGTTCTTGTTGAGCTCCACGCCGATATCTTCGAGCCCGATATTCTTTGTGTTAAACGATCTGCCGATTGACACAAGCACTTTCTCGGTCTCTATCCTCGGGCCATCTTCAATTGACGATACCATCCTGCCGTCGGGGCCTCGTTCTACAGACGCCACTTTCTTGCTAAGATGGAGCTTGATCTTTGACTTCTTCAATTCTCGCTGGATCAGTTTGCATACGCTCTCATCTTCAAGCGGAAGCGCATGCGGCATCATCTCGACCATTTCGACTCTGCAGCCGAGGCGCGACATCAGGAACCCGAATTCGCATCCTATCACGCCCGCACCGATAATGAGAAGTGACTCGGGGATTTTGTCCAGAGAGACCATGTCATTCGATGACAGGATGCCGTTGCCGTCGAATGGGAATACGGGGATATTCAGCGGGCTTGAACCAGTCGCCACTATGATATTCCTGGCATTGATGGTCTCCTTCGATCTGTCGGCCTTCTCTACTTCGATCTTACCGGGAGACTTCAGCACACCGCGACCTTCGATGAGATTGATCTTGTGGCTCTTGAATAGAAACTCTACACCTTTGACAAGCCCATCGACGATTTTGTCCTTCCGCGCCATGACAGCAGCGAGATCGACCGTCACTTCGCCTTCCACCTTAATGCCCCATTTATCGGCGTTCAATATCTTCTTATAGAGATTAGCGGAAGCTATCATCGCTTTTGTCGGGACACAACCCCAGTTGAGACAGACGCCCCCGAGTCTGGTGATCTCAATGCAAGCGACCCTGGCCCCGAGCTGTGCGGCGCGAATAGCCGCAACATAACCACCCGGTCCACCACCCAGCACTGCAATATCATATTGTTCGCTCATCATATATCCTTTCAAACACGAGTACTTTCACAACAAATCGTAGGTCAGGATCCTCGCGATCCTGACACCTCAATAGCATGATGTCGAATCCGGGAGGGAATCGACCGGTCCCGCTCGCATGAAGCTAAATCAATCCTGATCCTAAGTCAACAACGATAGCCGATCAATTGGGTCTGCAACCGGCAAGCGTCAATCGTTCTTCCGAGTGTCCGGCTCGTTACATAACTCCTCTGAACACGCAAAATAAAAGCCTCTCGCTGCCTGGCAGCAAGAGGCTCTCTGTATTGAGGATGGTGGATCGATATCGTAACTTCGCATCCACCGTCAGTATGATTACCGGCCATCTGGAGTGCCAACAATAAATGGATGAATCTGGATCGATACAGCATTGAAATGCCCTCTGCTGTAGTAACAGCAGGGGGCATTGTTGACTCAATTGGATCAAATGAACGCGAACTACGGCTTCGCGTTAATCGTCAAAATGATAGCAACCTTTTTAAGATCAAGATCGAGGGGTGTTCCGATACCGACGGCATAGAAATAGAATTCGCCATCCATAACGAACTTCTTGAGAGTATCGAAATTCCCAAGGAATTCGTACGACTGCTGCCAGGTAATCTTCCTCGTCGCACCTGGATCAACAGTGATGTCTTCCAATACCATTGTGGCATTGGCGATAACCTCTGCGGCAGTGCCAAGTGTGCCATCTTTGGAGACATAGAAGTCGCCGGTGGCTAGACTTGTGCCTCTGCTATTATCGAGAATTAAACTGAATCCAAGATCGACGACATGCTTGATATCAGCCTCATGATCCTTCCACTCGCCATGCTCTTCTTTGCTCACTTTCCAGACTTTGAAGTCATCGTTGGTCTGAAGAGTCGCGTCATCGAGTTCAATGACGATCAAGACATTGCCCGTGATGATGTTACATCCAGCGAAGGCCAATATGACCAGCAGAGGAGCGAACTTTAGCATTCTCTTCATGACTATAGACCTCCTGCAATGCCGAAGTAAACATTGAGACCAGCAGAGATGCCGAGAGTCTTGTAGGTACCCTCTTCGTTGGGCATAATCAGAGACTTGGCCTTGACATCAAGTGACACCATTGGGCTGAATCCGTATTCGACGCCGAGTCCCAGGAAATAGCTTAACTTCGAAATGTCGTCAAGTCCTTCTCTTGACCATGTAGCCGAACCAAGCCCGGCAATGCCATACACGGAGAGACCAAGATTGCCTTCAATGCCGCCAAAGACGAGATCGATACCAAAAGACGTGATATCACCGCCATCCCTCTCCTGCATTTCACCGTAAACATCCGCCTCGCCTTTACCGAGTTTGTTCATTGTGAAATTCGGCTCGACCCCAATGCTTGGCAGTACGGCAACTCTTGCCTTGAAACCAATCATCGAACTCGACGTGACATCATCCATCCCGAGCGGCAGGACCAAACCACCGAATCCGCCGACAGAATAGCGCACAGCAGAAGCTTGACTTGATAGCAGCAATACGATAAACGCTGCCAATAGTAAAACTGTAGATTTGCGCAAGAAATTCTCCTTTCTCTAAAGTAACTGACACGAATATACGCGATGGCTCACGCCTCGAAAAGTGAAAAATGCATGAAATTTATCTCACTCAATATTCGTAGTCGGCATACAGTTTTTGCGAGCGTAGCGCAAACCATCAGCATATAATAATATGATGTTATACTCTGAAAGATAACCGCGTGGAGATGTATGGCAATTAAAGACATCCTGCTTCTGGGCAATCCTCTGCTGCAAGAGATCTCTTGTGCAGTGCAGGAGAGCGATCTGAACAATCTCGCAGAAGAGGTGCAGGATCTCCAGGATACGCTTCGTGATTTCCGGGAGAGGCACGGCGTAGGAAGAGCGATTGCGGCTCCGCAGATTGGAGTGATGAAACGTATTATATACATGCAAGTCGACAAACCGGAAATCTTGATTAATCCGGTTATCAGCGACATGAGCAGAGAAATGATTGAACTTTGGGACGACTGCATGTCATTTCCGGAGTTACTTGTCAAAGTAGCGCGGCACAGGAGCTGTCTCATATCGTACAGAAATCTGTCATGGGACAAGGTGACGCTCGATCTGGAAGATAACCTGTCAGAGTTGCTTCAGCACGAGTGCGACCACCTCGACGGCATTCTCGCGGTGTCCAGAGCCATCGATGGTCAGTCTTTTGCACTTAAGAGTCAGGCAAACCTGCTCGAAAGCAGTTGAATAGTCAGCAATATGTCATTGAAGAGAAACGCATGACCGACTCACAAAAAGGCACGATTTTTCTCCTGGCCGGTGCCATCATGATCAGCTTCTCGCCGGTATTCGTCAAGCTAGCCGATGTCGGCCCGACAGTCGCCGGATTTTACAGAATGCTATTCGGTGGATTGCTCCTTCTCGGGATCGTCATTGTGAGACGGCAGCAATTGTTCAGAGGATCTCGATTTCTGATGTTAGCTTGCCTTTGTGGATTTGTGTTTGCTGCAGACCTGGCTTTTTGGCACCGCAGTATTCACTTTGTCGGTCCTGGATTGGCGACACTACTGGGCAATTTCCAGGTCTTCTTTCTGGCGGCTTTCGGATTTATCATTTTGCGGGAAAAAGTAGCGTGGAAACTTGCAGTATCAATCCCGGCTGCTATTATCGGTCTCGCTATGATAGTCGGTGTTGACTTCAGCACGATGCAGGCCGAATACAAACTCGGTGTACTCTTCGGCATACTCACCGCTCTGATGTACGCATCATATTTGATAATATTCCGAAGAATCGGTACAGCCGCCAGACTTGACTCATCGATGCCGGTCGTCGCCCTGATTTCGATTTCATCCGCGATATTCCTCGGGATGATGGCTTTACCATTAGGCGAGAGCTTCGTCATTCCGGATAATGCCTCGATCCTCGTCCTGATCAGCTACGGCATGGTCTGCCAGGTCGGCGGATGGGTAGTGATATCGATGGGCATTCCGCTCGTTGAAGCCTCGCGAATCGGTTTGATTCTGCTGCTTCAGCCTGCGTTGGCATTTGTCTGGGATATTATGCTCTTCGGGAGACCTATTACCGCAATCGAGATCGCAGGAGCGATAATTGCGTTAGCGGCGATCTATCTGGGCGGTTTGAGCAGATCCGGTAAGAAACCACCCGTGACTCAGTAGTCGACAAGTTCAGACCAGGATTCAAGTAACACTGGACAAAGCCGACCCCGACCATTATACTTGGCCGATCTAAGGAGGACAATATGCAACTGGCTGTACTCGGCTGTGGAATGATGGGAACAGCAGCAATATATGATCTGACACAGAACAACAAAATTGCGAGAATCATCGCGGCAGATATTGATATCGACAATGCAAGAGAGCTCCGGGACAGGTTCGGTGACGACAGAATTGACCCGATCGCTATCGATGTAAACGACCTTGGCGACGTCCGCACTAAGCTGGCTGGATCGAAGGCTATTCTCGGCGCAATCCATTACAAATACAACTATGAACTGTCGAAACTGGCGGTCGAACTCGGTTCGCACTACTGCGACCTCGGCGGCAATAACTCGGTGGTAGATGAGCAGATGACGCTCTCAGACGAGGCGAAGAAAGCCGGAATCTCCATAATCCCGGATTGCGGGCTTGCCCCCGGAATGGTCTCAGTCGTCGTCGCACACGGCGAGAGTCAGTTTGATGTGCTCAAAGATATTCACATTCGCGTCGGCGGACTGCCTCAGCATCCTGAACCTCCGCTCAATTACAAATTGGTATTCTCAGTGGAGGGACTGATAAACGAATATGTCGAGCCGGTACGCGCAATTCGCGACGGCAAGCTTGTCATGCTGCCACCGTTGAGCGAGATCGAGGAGATATCATTCCCAACACCGTTCGAAAAGCTGGAAGCCTTCACAACGTCGGGAGGAACGTCAACACTTGTGAAGACATACTTCGGCAAGACAGAAAATCTCGACTATAAGACTATCAGATATCCCGGGCATTGCGAGAAAATGAAGATGCTGATGGACCTCGGTTTCTTCTCCCCAGAGAAAATCTATGCCGGCGGGAAAAAAGTAACTCCGAGAACAGTCACCGGCGCAATATTCGAAGAGGCCCTGCTGAACGACGACAAAGACTCCGTGCTGGTTCAGGTAGAGCTCGTCGGACAAATCTCCGGCAAGCTGAAAAGCCTCAAGTACCGACTGATTGACTATCATGACGATAGCACGGGTCTGAGTGCCATGATGCGAATGACAGCCTTTCCTGCGATTATCATCTCGCAGATGCAGGCTGATGGCCGGATCACCGCTCGCGGAACGGTGCCGCAGGAACTGGCCGTGCCTCCGGAACCATTCTTCGAAGAACTTGCGAAGCGAAAGATCGTCTTTGAGACTATCTGGACCGACCTTTAGGTCTTACAGCTTCAGATTTCATTGAGTAGCTCAACAATTATTGCCCGACGTGGAGCTCTCCGACAAAGTCGGGATTTACCGGGTTGGAGATGAGTTAAGCCGTTCTCAGTTCAGACGTACAACTCGGGCAGCGCGTCGCCTTCAAAGAGACTGCCGTGAAACAGAAAGGACATTCCCTGGTAGTCGGAGCTGCTGCTGGCGCTTCCTCTTTTCTCTTGAGCTTGTTCATGCTTCGAATCACCATGAAGATTGCGAATGCAACAATCACGAAGCTGATGATGGTGTTGATGAACACACCATAATTGAGTGTAACAGCTCCGGCTTCATTCGCTGCGGCGACAGTTGCGAACGGTCCAGCCGCAGCTGCATCCTTCAGCACAATGAACAGATTCGAAAAATCGGCATTGCCCAGGAGCAATCCGATCGGTGGCATGATCACGTCGGCGACGAGAGACTTGACAATTGTCCCAAATGCTGCGCCGATGATGATACCGACGGCCATGTCCATGACATTGCCCTTGACTGCAAATTCCTTAAATTCCTTCACCATTCCCATAAATGGTCTCCTCCTTATGCAATACTACTTATGCATTTCTAAATCAGCCACCATAACTATAGATGTCAATCAGGAGTTCCCACAAAATGATAGACAATTTGGGTATATTAGATCAACAAAAAAAGCGCACGTCATATCGGCGACGGAGTTTACTTGTGACAACACAGACATCATGGCGAGGATGCATGCGAGATTGCTTCTCGCTCTTCGTAGAAACATGACAACAAACGACTGGCTTACAAAGACACCTGCTAACAGAAGTTATCCTGTCCGGTATTGCCACAATTCGACTTGACATCTTGCTCAGATCTCTGTAATATCCGAGAAGCAGATGATACTGAATCTGGTTACGATTCAGTGGTAAGGCGTTTTCTGTACTCTATATCTAATATAAACGCCAAGTGAAAGGGACTATACGAATGGCTACGGCCATTGGAGGCTGACGATCATGAGGAAGTTGTTCGGACTGGGAGCAGTTATCGTTATCGCTTCGATCGGCGGGTTGCCTTTCAATATTTTGAATTTAGGTACTCCAGATGATCCGCCTACTATCGCGATTAAGGAACCTTGTCCGGGATATGACAGCATAATGAACTTTGGAGATCGAATGCTTGAAGCATGCGATACTGCAGCCGCGCGCATTCATTTCCAAGACGCTGAGGATAGTGCCTGCTCCACAGATCAGAGGGCCGAGGTTCTCAAACGACTGGCGCTGATCCATTTTTCAGAGCAGAACTTCGCCAAGGCGCGAGCATTATTGGATGATGCAAAGGCGCTGAATGCGTCCGACTCTCAGATTGTGAGAAACCACCGCTGGGCATGTGCATCCGCAACTGAGAACAGGTTTGCGGTACCTGTGCCATCGAAAGTGCCAACGGAGTACAGCCTCCTGGTGCAGGATAAATGGGACAGAGCAATCGCGATCGCCAAAGTTGATCATGCTGACCCTTGGGCGAAAGAAGTATTCAACGAGATGGTCCGTTATGGAAACGAAGACCACGATGCGATTTACTATGCAGCGCTAGGCTACTTTGGAGATCATCAATGGGCTTCTGCCCTGATATATCTAGATTCGTGTGAAACAGTCTATCCAGAAGATTTGAACGTTCTACGACTCTGGCGTGCCCAAGTTTACTATGCCCAATCCAAGATTGATATGTACCAAGCTGAACTGGACCTTATTAAGAGAGACAACCCGTGGCACATGGCGATATGGGCGCTGCGCCTGTCCGGTAAAAGTATCTTATTCGTCTAGCGGTCTCCCTCTGGATTCGCATCCATCTCTTCTCTCCGCTGGTTTTATTCTGCTCATCAATCTTGAACAATTGGCAATTATGTCCAACCTTATCTGATTTAGGTCGTCGGTGAGGATCTCTACCAACTGCGTGTCTCTTCTACGCGTCATTTCCAACGAAGCAAACCTCGAAATGGCCATACTCCGATTGTGGTTGAACAGCCTGCATTCCTCGGCGAGCCGGAGCATTGCGGAGGACTTCTCTGCGTCCCACAAACCGGTAAGTGAGTGATTCTCCAAGATACATGGTTCAATGTAGTGACAATAGACTGTGTCTCCCAGCGGGGACACAACATGATACCCACCTTTGAGATTGCTCTGAATCCGGGCAAGCTCTTCCCTGACCAAATATCGGCTATCATCATAGTTGACTGAGTTCACGTAGTAGAAAATCCATATCCCGGCACCTAGTGTCCCGTCAACATGATATTATTGGGCATGTCATTGACTTCCGAAATTGTTTGCGCTATATTTGTGCAAACAAGGAGGTGGTCGATGAAAAAGTACATCGTTCGATTATCGAAGGAGGAGCGTGATAGACTGAA
>JAHJOQ010000154.1 GCA_018820315.1 Candidatus Zixiibacteriota bacterium
CTGCTGGTTCACGAAAAAACTCTGTACCTGAATGAGATTTCTCTTGACAATTCCGCATAATTAGCTAACTTGCTTGCGGTTTGAACGTATCGACTAAGTTTGTAGTTGTGGTTAGGCCCGCAACTGTAAACGTCTTCTTCAAAGCGTAACGATAGCTACAGGATAACAGAGACAGAATAAGTTGTTTCTGTCCGGTATGTTTTAGTTCGCTTGTATCTTCTTTCTATCACCTCATCTCTTTCGTTACTATGCAAACGTTAACTTGAAACAAGTCTTATGTTATTTGTTAGCATACAAATCGGGAGGTGATACTAAGTTACCCGGGAGGTATCTTTAGTCGGCATAGTTACAGAATCACTTAAACTTGAATACAACTTTTTCGGGGTTTGTCTCAAGGCAGTGTCGGAATTACCGAAACATGAATTGAGACTGAGCTCCTGACTCCAAAAGTAGGAATCTGTTTTGAAGAAGTCGGCCCTGATTTAGACATTGAGAACGCCCTAGACAATCGCTCTCTTTGTTTGATTGGTCTGAATCTTCAATATTCTTCGCGAGGCGCGAATGCGTTTCTCGGAGAACGAACCTATCAACATAGGAGAAGAGTATGGACCGGTGGGTTCACGTCCGCCTATGGCTGGCTTTCAAAATGACACATTTCCTAGCTATAAGGAGGAAATAGATGTGTAAAAAACTTCTTGTTGCTGTTTTTGTTTTGAGCTTCCTACTGGCTTTGAGCAGCGCAGCATTTGCTTTCAAAGACCCTAACCATCTCAAGCGATTGCCGAATTCGCTTCCCGATGCACCGAAAGCGTCATTCGAGCGTAATGTGGCGTTCCCGGAGATGCCACCGCAGTACAGCAAGCCAGTATCGGCTGCTCAGCCTGCGGTTGTCAACGGTACGTTTACTCGCGCTCCAGCCGATTGCGAAACGCTTTCGTACTGGGACGGCACTCCGTATTGGTTCTGGCCAATCCCCGACATGTATGGAGATGATTTCTTCAACATGAGGTTTACGCCTGCGGCGGGAACGGCCACATTAGACGTAGTGTATCTCGGTTTCTATGACGGAAGCTCGGTGGTCTCGGGTGATGGTGTCGACATTGTTGTGTGGGACGATGACGGTTTCGGATTCCCCGGAACTGAACTTGCCCGCATCAATGTTGCTGCCGTCGATATGGTTTGGTACCCGACTGCCCTCGTGGTAGATTTCTCCGCGCTCGCAATAGAAGTTACGGATGCGGACTTCCATGTCGGCTTTACAACGGTTAATCAGACCGACGACGTCTATGCCTTACTGTCAGACGAGGGCACGACCGGTAGTCTTCGTTCCTCAGAGTTCTATACTGGAATGTGGGGAACGATGGGCAACGACTGGGGACTTGATGTCAACTTCGTGATCGAAGCTGATGTCTGCTATGGTGATATCCCCATTCCGGAATGCGCTTGGCTGTTCTATGGCACTTATTCCGCGTACTATTACTGGACGATTCCTGACGCGTATGGAGATGATTTCTTCAACGAAAGATTCTCCAACGATGAAGCTGTCGCGTGCACACTGAAGACCGCCGAGATCAATATGTATCAGGGTGGTTCAGTTGATGTCACCGGCGAAGGAATCGATCTATATGTCTGGAACGACGATGGCGGTGGATTTCCGGGTTCTGTTTTACAGATCGTGAATATCCCGACTGCGTCGATCACCTGGTATCCAGGTGCGACACTCGTCGACCTGACATCTTACAACATCATCATTCCTGCAAACTCCGATTTCCACATCGGATATACTACTGTCAACCAGGGAGCCGGCAACGTGATGGCGGTTCTTTCGGATGACGGTTCCGGTCCTGCAGAGTATCGCAGCTCTGAGCTCTGGGCCGGTTACTGGGGATTGATGATCGACGATTGGGGTGTTGATGTCGACTTCATGATAGCAGCCGAAGTCTGCTGGGAAGTGGCACCTGCACCTGATTGTTATCTCCTTACTTACAACGGCGACGCGGCTTACTACTGGACCATTCCTGACGCGTATGGCGACGACTATTTCAATACTCGTATGACCATGCCCGCCATGGGTTGCTGGCTGATGGATCTGAACATCGCCTTCTATCAGGGTGGTTCTGTAGGCGCTCCCGGCGCTGACTTCATCGTCTTCAACTCAGACGGCACGTATCCGACGGATACTGTCGCTGTCTATCCGGTGCCGGTTGTAACAAGCTGGTTCCCGGGTTATGAGACTGTTGACGTGGAAGCTGACAACATCATCATCTACGGCGAATTCCATCTTGGCTACACTCCGATCTACAACGATCCGGGCGATGTGCTGGCAGTTCTGTCTGACGACGGTTCATCAGCCACAGGTCGCGGCGGTGAGTGGTGGAACGGATACTGGGGCCTGATGGTTGACGACTGGGGATATGACGTCTGCTTCCTGATGGATGTCAATGTCTGCTGTCCTGTAGTCGAGCCAACGGAGCATTTCTGTATTGATGCGAAGGCAGACTACGACTGGCCGACACTCTCTCACGACTACGCTCGTACTGGTGATAGTCAGATCGAAATCGGTGATCTTTGCGGTTTCCAGAAGATCTGGGAATACTGGTCACCGGTAGACTATTGCTACTTCGCGAATCCGGTAATGGCCAATGGACTCGTCTATGCTGCATTCGGTGTGCACCTTGAGTGCTTCACCGTTGCAGGTGACGGCGCCGGCAATCCGGTTCCGGTATGGAGCACGTTTACGGCCGATCCTCTGTACCCGCAGATTCTCGGTGGCAGCTTGCGGGCAAGCCCGACCATCGAAGATGGCTTCATCTATTTCGGCGGTGGTACATTTGAATCGTTCGTGAAGGCGGATGCCTTCACCGGAGCTGTTGTCTGGCATCGGTCACCGATACTTGGCACTGCTCTTGAAGGCGCTCCAGGTGCCATGCGCTTCACTCCGGTTGTCATTATCGGCGACTTTGTCTACTTCGGTGGTGACGGTGGTACGATGTACAAGCTCGACAAGTTCACCGGCGTTACGTCCGCGTGGGCTGCCACTCCTTACGGCAATAGTGTCTGGGTCTCCCCGTCATCTGACGGCACCGATCTCTATTTCGGTTGCTCGGCAGGTCTGACTGGTGGCGATGCAGGCGCTGGTGCTGCTGTTGGTGGCATTTACAAGTACACACCGAATCTCGCACTCCATCCCGGATGGCCTTACGGCGGATTTACCGGCCTGCTCGGATGGAACGAAGGTTCGACAAATGGTGCGAGCTATGCTGCCTCTGTTGACCAGTTGTTCACGCAGCTTGGTCTGGCTGATCATACCTCGTTCGATCATTACAACATGATCATTAATGCGGCAACCGGTGACCCGGCAACTGCCGACTATTGGGTCTGCGGCCAGGGCTTCTATGCGAACATTGCTCTGTTCGAAGATGCCCAGTTGTACTACTATGGCAACGTGGGCTATAAGGATGACCGGTTTAACGGTATCTGGTGTCGTACTTATGACAACAACACTGTGTGGCAGGATTTCACCAGGGGTGCCATGACTAACCCGGCTGGTCTTACCTGTGACGCGAATGTATTCTGGGGTACTCGTGTACCTCCGTACGGAACATTCAACTGTTCCAATGCGGATAACGGAGACCCGATCTTCACGTACAACCTTACCGGCTATGGTTTCGGTCCCGCGATCGCGAAGTATGCTGGTGTCCCGTACGTGGCGAATACGCAGCTCTGGTCTGACTGCGGAAGCGGCGGTGGAAGACTTACTATGTATTCCATGGGCGCCGACCGTCCGAGATTGGTTGCTCCCGGTGCGATCACAATCGAGCCACCGCTTGAATTCATCGATCCGGCCGGTACCGAGCGTACTGTCGACGATGCATTCTGCAACGGCGGTTGTGTTTCTCTCGAATACTGCCTGGCACTCGAAGCTCATCCATCCTATCCGGCGGCAGCTTATGTCACGACTGTCAATCCGTACAGTCTGACTCAGGCAGACAAGAACGCAGCAAAAGTGACCGAATACACTATCGACGACTTCAACGCAATGGACGGATGGAAAGCTGCAAAGATGCAGAACAAGTCAGTCCTGAGGTCCGAGTATGGCGATCGCGTCATGGAAGCCAAGCAGTCTGACTTCAGCCTTTCGGTTCCACCGACCTGGGTCACACTCGTTTCTGCTCCGACAGGCGTTCTTGGCCCCTACGCGTGCTATGATGCAACATTTGCGTTCGACACACCGAGTATGGGTCGTGGATCGAACCTGTTCTATCTTGTTGTTGCGACAGATGATCCTGACTACAATGAGTGTCCATCTGCTCTTCCGCTCTGCAATGGGCTGGAAGTCAACGCAATGATTGAGATGGAAGCTATTGTAGGATTTGCATTCTGTGAATTCTACCTTGACTTTGGATTCGGCGGCGACGATTGGCAGTACACGAACAACTCCGGTTGGTTCGATGATGGCAACGGCGGCGACAACTTCATAGTCGATGATATGGACGATCCTCTCTATCTGGGAACATTCTGGTGGGGAACCAGAGCGAACAGATTGGCATGGCTCGAAGAAGGTGGTAACGGCTACGATCACCTGTTTGCAGATGAAACGTGCATAACCGCCGAAGAGATTCTCCTCGACGAGTTCTGCGACGGCACTGAAATCTATGGTGACTACTTCGAAACCGCTGTCATCGACTCAATCTTCAACTACGCTGATGGAGTGCTTGCCGACTCACTGACACTGGGCATGCGCATGGTGTACAGAGAGTATGGTGCGTTTGCAGAGAGCGGAACCGACTACTTCAACAACTTCAAGCTGATTGCTTATGACTTAAGCAACCGCTATGCAAATCCAGTGGACGATCTCTACTGGGGTCTGTATGCTGACTGGGATATGCCCGGTGATGCAGGTGGTTACGAGCAGGTCTACGGCGACATCGATGCCAGCGCAATCTGGCAGTACAATGAAGTTTCCGGTGAAGTAGCTGGTTACGGTGCGTTGCCGCTTGACTGCAGCTTCCTCTGCCCGACCGGAGATCCGACCGGCGGAATGTACAATGCTGTCGGTCTGAACAACCCGGATGATGTCTATCCGCCTGCGGAATTGCCATTGACCTTCATGGACAAGGTAATTGCGACAGGCCCGGACAATGTCGGGTACAGCCCGAATGCGATGCCCGGATCACCTCCGGATGATAGAAGTGAAATCATGACTGCGGGTCACCACAGCTTTGCCGGTTACGAAACCGTGCAGGGTGCGATGGTTGTCTTCGCATACCCAGGCGGCGCAACTGTTGGCGAAATCACCGATATGATGAAGTTTGCCAATAAGTGGGCTGGCTACGGACGTGGCGATGTCAACGATGACGGTGAGATTGATCTTTTAGATCTTGTCCACCTGATCGGCGGCACAGGCGGTCCTTGCGGTCCTATCTGCCCGTTCGAGTACCTCGGCGACATCAACTGTGACGACGTTGTCGATGCAGCCGATGCGCAGTACATGTACGACTGGATGTTCAACGGTGGTCCCCCGCCGATGAGCAAACTGGTTCGATAGATCGAATTTTTCGATTATCGAATAGATGGAAAGCAAGGGCTTCTGCCCTTGCTTTCTTTTTTGCGTGCATTTTCTGAACCAATCCCCGATACTATTGTAGTAGTTCACAGAGATTGATTCGCAGAATTCGTTGAGAAAGTCACGATCTTGCGAATCAACGTCATCGCGAGGAGCGAAGCGACGTGGCGATCTCCTATACTGCGCTGTCAGTAACCCCTTCCTGCTGACAGCTGAATAAATCGGGCAGGAAAGGATTCCCACCCGCGCATAATACGACGATATTGCCACGCTTCGCTCGCAAGGACGATGTCCAGGGTTTTTCAGCAAGCTCGTCAAGAGGAGCTACCATGTCGACTGATCAACTCGAATTGCAGCGTGTCGGAAAACTTCTGTATCCCGAGGTATCTCAGTTTGCAGACATCGTTGCTGTATACCATCGAGGCGGTGATGTCATCTTCGAGATAGCACCGAAGATTGCTCCTCAGGTCTGGCTAGAAGCGCTCAAGCGCAGGTTCTTTGATCTCGGTTTCTTCCTCCACCTGTACGAGCGTGATGGGTCTTTTGTCATTGTCGCAAAGGACATCCGCCCTCAGAAGTCGAGGGTGCCGTGGCTGAATATCGTCCTGGCGGTCTTGACTGTGTTTTCGATGGTCTTTAGCTTCAGCTACCTCAACGGTGGAAATGCTATCTTCGAAGATACGAGTCTTTTGCTGCCCGGGGTTTGGTTCATGCTCGCGCTCATGTGCATTCTTGCGTTCCACGAATTCGGACACTACTTCGCCGGGCGGTATCACAAAGCCGATGTCAGTCTGCCGTATTTCATACCGGCTCCGACGTTGTTCGGCACGCTGGGGGCGTTTATCAAGTCGAGATCACCGTTTAAGAATCGTACCGAACTCTTCGACGTGGGGGTTGCCGGTCCGCTGGCAGGATTCGTTCCGGCACTGATAATTCTCATTGTCGGATTCGCTACGGCGACATTTGAGCCGACGGCTGCACCGAAGCCGGGAGATACGTTCTTTGAGTTTGGTGACTCGCTGCTTCTCATGGTCCTCAGCAAGCTTTTCATGCCGACCGTGCCGGAAGGTCAACAGCTCGTCTTGTCACCTTTGATTTACGCCGGCTGGGTGGGACTGTTTGTCACTATGATGAACCTCCTGCCGATGGGCCAACTGGACGGCGGACATATAATATATGCGCTCGTCGGGCGGAAGAGGCACCGTCTTATAGCAAATACAGCTCTGGTAGCGATGCTGGGGCTCGCTTTCATCTGGACGGGATGGCTGTTCTGGGCTGCTCTGGTGGTATTCATCGTAAAAGTGAAGCACCCCCCGACTCTTGATGATGAGATCGAGATTGATCCTGTGCGCAGAAGGCTGGGCTGGATCGCAATCCTAATCTTCGTGGTTACTTTTATGCCGCTGCCGTTGAGTGTTGTTTCATTCTGACACTTCTAACCGGACTGCACAGTTATTCCCTCGCGGCTCTTAGCATTGTCCAGGTTACCACTCCCGAACGAGTCCGCGTCTACCTGACCGCAGAGGGACCTCAGGTCCAGCTTCCCGGATTTCCAGAGCTCCACGAAAGCGTCGACCAGATCCGGATCAAACTGCACTCCTCTGAATTCAAGCAATTCGTCGATCACTTTTTCGGGAACGTTGGCTTTTCTGTATGGTCTGTCTGAGAGAATGGCATCCACCGTGTCCGCAATCGCCAGCAGGCGACCTTGGATAGGAATGTCAGTTCCTTTGAGACCGTGCGGATAACCTCTACCGTCCCACCTTTCGTGATGATACAGAATGTACGGTAGAATGGGTTCGAGGAATGGGATGCCGTCGAGCATCTTCGCTCCCATCTGAGGATGCTGTCGCATGATTTCCGCTTCATCCTGATTTAGCGGCCCCGGCTTGTTGAGAATTCGATCGGGAATCCCGATCTTTCCAATGTCATGCAAAGTTCCGCCAATTTTCAGCCACTTGACTTCATCTTCGCTCCAGCTTAGTTCGCGGGCAATAGCTTCGGCCACGTGAGTGACTCTGTCAGTGTGACCGCGCGTATAGTGATCTCTCGCTTCGACCGAATTTGCCAGTGCCCTGATTGTGGAAAGGTACGCG
Organism: Candidatus Zixiibacteriota bacterium; assembly: GCA_018820315.1. Lineage (NCBI taxonomy): Bacteria > Pseudomonadati > Candidatus Zixiibacteriota > Candidatus Zixiibacteriota bacterium. The sequence goes on from JAHJOQ010000154.1 coordinate 7,663, forward strand.
TCCTCCAATTCGTCGTAAAGCATCGAGCTTTCAAGCGCAGATGCCGCCTTTGAAGCCATGATCGACAGCGAATGCATATCGCCGATCGTGAAAGAGCGGTTCATGCCTGTTCGAACGATGTTCAATGTGCCGATTACATTACCCTTGGCATACAGCGGCACGGAGACACCGGCGGCTTCGTCTATCCGCCTCCTACCGTCCGGACCTGTCACGGGCATTCTGACATCCCTGACCATCTCTGCTTTGCCGGAATTGATCACCTTGGTATTGACCCTATCCTCGCCGATTAGCAGAGGCACTTTCGCAATATCATCCCAAATGCCATGAAAGGCACGGAGCTGCACTCCCGGGGCGTGTGGATCTATCAGAGAAATGGTAGCCATGCACGCGTTGAATTCAGCAACGATGGAATTCAACACGAGTTTCAGTAACGCGTCAACGTGAATGCTGCTGCCCATCGCTTCCGAAATTTGGTACAATGAGACTGTGTTCTTCAGTCGAACATTTTCGCGACTCAGGCACAGTTTCTCAAGTGCTCGCTCGACCGATGCTTTGAGATTTTCGAGCTTGAACGGCTTCACGAGATAATCATACGCGCCGAGCTTGAGAACAGAGATTGCGTTTTGAACAGTCGGGTGGCCGGTCATGAAAACGACGACACAGTCCGGCTGATATTTCATGCTGGCCTTGAGAATATCCACGCCGCTTACGTTGTCCATCACCATGTCAGTGAGTATCAGATCGACGCGTTCATTCTTAATCAACTCAAGGGCCTTACGAGAGTCGGTACAGCTCTTCACAACTCGACTCTTCTCGTCAGCCAAGGCATTGTGGACAATCGAGCAGATGTAATCTTCGTCATCGACGACCAGGATGCGAGCTCTTTTATTCATCGATTGTAGTACCTCCCTATCAACACCGTTATCGGTTTCCTTTAGTTTTTGATTAGGTGACCGGAGTCCTGAAATAGCGATTTGACCTTTATTTAAGCAGCTCTTGGTAGATTTAAGATGTTTATGTTTGTCCAGCTTTTCAGCCGGCAGGCAGATCGATTATAGAGTTGACAGACTTATAGCGAATGCTTACAATGGGGACGAGACTATGACACTGACTCAAACAGACTATATCATACTGGCTTACCTTGCAGGTGGGCCGGAGCATGGCTACAGGCTAATCGAGCGCATGAAAGAGGACAACCTGGATGCCATCGTTGGCTTCTCTGTGCCCAACGTATATCACGCTTTGCGCAAACTGCATGCCCAGGGTGCGGTCGGTCTGAAAGTTAAGAAAAACAAGTCTCGCCCTGATCAAAAGATATACAGCCTCAACGATCTGGGGCGCCACGTACTGGAGGGCTTTCTTGAGGATGATTTGATATTCGGGCAGCAAATTCGCTTCAGGTCGGATATGATATTCCCGCTTGCAGATAAGATCGGGATTGACGGTGCGGGCGTGAAAAAGGCCATTGAAAAGCGGCTGGAAAGCCTGTCGTCTGATCTGCTGGAAATCCAGGACGCATGGCGTGAGGCAGAGACGGCTGAGCAAAAATCATCTCCCATCAGCGAGATCGCAATACGGCACCGGATTAGATTCCTCAAGAACGAGATCGATTTCTATAAGAAAACGTTTAAAGAACTGAAGTGATTCCAACCTAAACCGCATCATCACCAAAAGATCAGCGACGCTGTCATCTCAGTAAACGGCCTGTTGCAAAAGCCGATGTCGCGCTAAACTCTGTCATCGCGAGGAGCGGAGCGACGTGGCGATCTCTCTGAGAGGCGACGCAATTTTGAGACAGCGAGACTGCCACGCTTCGCTCGCAGTGACGGTTGCGGGGGTTCTTCAACAAGTCCTAATGCGGGAATGCGCTCACTGCTGCCGACTTCACGAAGTTGGAACGTCTCGGAGAAACCTGTCCTGCATAGTCTCGCGGCTGGTCACTCCATTAGTCTGCTCGCGAGCATGATAAGATGATCTGATAAGGGGACCGGCAAGAACTGAAGAGAAGCCAAACGTCAGTGCCGACTCTCTCAGTCCATCGAATTCCTCGGGTGTGTAGAACCTCTCCACGGGATGGTGTCGCTCAGATGGCGATAAGTATTGACCTATGGTCAAAAGTTCGCAGGAAGCCTCGGCGAGGTCTGCGAAGGTTCGCTTGAGTTCATCAATAGTCTCGCCAAGACCGAGCATCAAGCCAGACTTGCTCCTGATATTTCCACCCCATTCTGAGACCCTTCTGAGCAGTTCAAGGGATCGGTCGTAATCCGCACCCCTTCTGATTACTGGAGTGAGGCGTCGCGTGGTTTCAAGATTGTGATTTATCACATCGGGGGCCGACTCTATCACCTCCATCAAGCTTTCTTTGCTTCCCCTGAAGTCAGGAATGAGCACTTCAACTCCGATGCTTTGTCGGATGTCCTTGAGCGCCCGCACCGTGTCTGCGAAGATAGATGCGCCGCCATCCGGAAGATCATCGCGTGTAACCGAGGTTATCACCACGTATTCCAGCTCCATGCGATCAACGGCTTCGGCAACACGCCCCGGTTCGCCGCGATCGACTTCGCCCGGTTTCCCGCGTGACACATCACAGAAACTGCACCCACGAGTGCATACATCTCCCAAAATCAGAAAAGTCGCCGTTTTCTGCGACCAGCATTCCATCCGATTGGGGCAATTCGCCTCCTGGCAGACAGTGTGCAGGGAAAGTCCGCCGAGGATCTTCTTCACTTCGGAATAGGTTTCACCGAGAGGAGCCTTGACCTTAAGCCAGGGAGGTTTTCGCCGCGCGAGGGTCATGCCTTGGAGGCTTTCATGTCCAACTGCTTGTCGTGGAGCTTCTCAATGTGTTTCTCAGAGGCTACGGCGGCAGTCGTACCATCACCTACCGCGTTTGTGATCTGACGCACCAGTTGAGCGCGAACATCACCGATTGCAAAGATGCCGGGAATGGACGACTCCATCTTATGGTCCGTGATGATATAACCGCCCTCATCCTTCTTGATGTCCTCTCGAACGATGTTCGAATTCGGAACGAATCCGATGAAGACAAAAATCGCACCGACATCGAGAGTCGAAGCCTCACCCGTCTTAACATTCTTGAGGCTTAGCGATCTGACTCTGGAATCGCCATTGATCTTCTCGACGACTGTATCCCAAATGATATTCAATTTCTCGTTTGCGGCAGCGCGAGTTTGGATAATCTTCTGTGCGCGGAGTTGGTTGCGACGATGTATCAGATGAACAACCGATCCGAACTTCGTCAGGAACATCGCCTCTTCCACAGCTGCATCGCCTCCGCCGACAACGGCAATCACCTGACCCTTGAAGAATGCACCATCGCAGATGGCACAATATGAAACACCCTTGCCGGAGAATTCCAGCTCACCCGGCGTTCCCAGTTTGTTGGGACTACCACCGGTGGCAAGAATTACGGCCTGCGCGGTAAGTTCGCGTTCCGAAGTCTTGACGACTTTGATATCATCCCGACAGTATATCTCTTCCACCTCTTCGGAAGCGATTTCAAGACCGAATTTCTTCGCATGATTGGTCATTCTCATTGCGAGTTCCGGGCCGGAGATATGCTCAAATCCCGGGTAGTCTTCGACTTCCTCAGTATTGGCGATCTGCCCGCCGGGGAGGTACTTCTCGAGGAGAATTGTCCTCAGCTCCGCCCTGGCACCGTACAATCCGGCGGTAAGTCCACCCGGGCCGCCTCCCACTATGATGATATCATAATCTGTTTTCATTCTTTGTCTCCCAGCTCTGAAACACTGTTTGCCCCAATAAACAGGATTCGGCTTTAGAAGTCAACTCCCTGCTGAGCGAGAATGCCCTTCTGAAATGGGTGTTTGATTTCCTTCATTTCCGTGACAAGATCCGCGAGCTCTATGACTTTCTCGTGAGCGTCTCTGCCAGTGATTACAAGGTGGAGGCTCTCCGGCTTGCTTCGAATGAGCTCAAGGACATCGTCGAGCTTTATCAAGTTCAATTTCAGAGCAACATTGAGTTCGTCGAGAATCAGAATATCGTACTTGCCGGACAGCATCACCTCGCGCGATCGAGCGAGCGTTTTCCCGGCTGCAGCGATATGAACAGAGATGTCTTCTTTGTCATCGATTATTCCGACGAAGCCCTTGCCCATCTGCTCCAGATCGACGAATTCCGAGAGAAGTTTTATACCATCGAGCTCGCCATAGTGCCAGGATCCTTTGATGAACTGAATGATCTTGACCTTCTTTTTGTAACCTGCGGCTCTAATGCACATCCCAAGCGATGCAGTGGTCTTGCCTTTGCCATTACCCGTGTAGACTATCACCAGACCCATCGGTTGTTTCTTAGCTTCGTTCATTAATTTCCTTTCCAGTATGCGATTTAGATTCTAACAGGTAAGGTCATCTACAAGTTCCACCACATGCATAACCTTGCGAGGAGCCTTCAGGCCGTCAATGAATTGAAGAACGCAAGTCGGGCAACTTGATGTGACAAGATCGGCGCCGGACTTCTCGAATGCAGCTCTCTTGCGACCGAATATCTGCATGCCGTTCTTGTACTGAAATACGTTATATGTTCCGGCGGCACCGCAGCAACGATCCGCGTCCTCCATCTTGACCAGCGTTACTCCCGGTAGCGATTCTATCATTCTGTGAGATTCAGCTACTCTGCCGACTTCCCGCAAGTGACACGGTTGATGGAATGACACTTTTCTATCGGAATCCGCATCTCTGAATCGAAGATCCGAAAACTTCCACAGAAATTCGGAAATATCAAAGCACTTCTCTGCAAGCTGCTCGGCGCGCTCGCGGTAAATCTCATCGTCAGCAAATAGAGATCGGTAGTGAAGCAGCTCTCCAAGGCAGGTGGCGCACGTTGTTACGACATAGCGGTACTTGCTGAGGCTGTCGATATTCTTGCGAGCAAAATCCGCTTCATGCCCGAAGAAGCCATAACTCTGCTGAGGCATTCCGCAACAGTGCTGCTTCGGAAGCGACACAGAGAATCCGGCTTTCGACAACACCGAGATCGCGGCAGGACCGGACGCCAAATCCATCAGCTTGTCAGCGCAGCCGAAAAAATATGCAATGTCCGCTCCGTCATTATCAACCAACTCAGGGAACCGCTCAGGGAGTGTCTTTGAAGCGATCTGCGGCATGATTCGATTGCGGTCGAGATGGACAAAGGGACTGGTGGCCAGGCCGAAGAGGAATCGCGCGGGAGCGTTGTTTATCAGCCGCATCGCTCGTCCACCTCGTTTGACCCACTTGTCGAATATTTCAGGATCAGCTTGCAGATCGAAGATAGTGCGAGCAATCGTCCCATGCTTCTCTGAGCGGCGATCCATGACGTATTCGGAGACGTCCACACCTGCCGGACAGACCATAAGGCAATTCTTGCAGTTCAGGCAGCCATCAAGCACACGTTCAGCTCGACTCCGGCTGTACTCTGAGGAGAGCATTATCCTCACCCAACCCCGAGCACTCATCTCTTCAGTGCGGTAGACATCGAACGCCGGGCAGTAGTTGTTGCATTTGCCGCACGATGCACAGAGTCGCGTCACTTTCTCAAAATCGAGGTTCTCTGTGAAATCGACTCGACTTAGCTTCACATCCGGATTGATGCTCTTGTCAGGATTGAGTTCCTGGTGGATTTTCCTGAATATCTCGTACAGTTCAGGACCGTACAGCCGCTCAACCATGGCCGCTCTTAGTCGACCATCGCCATGCTCTGCCGTCGTGGAACCGCCCAGGCTGATTACATGCTCGTACACCTTGCTGTAGAGCCGTCGCGCACATTTAAGACCTTCGGAGGTCGATAGATCGACAACAGGCCGCAGGTGCACATTCCCGTCGCCTATGTGACCGTAAATGCCTGAGGTCAGTCCCTCGTCCGCGAATGCCCTGTTGACAAATCTCACAAGTTGAGGCACTTTCTCGATCGGCACCTCCACGTCCTCAATGAATCCAAACGGCTTGGCTCTACCTTTGTTACGGTACAGGGTCGGTACGATCGCCTTGCGAGCCTCCCAAAGCTCGCCCTGCCTCGCCGGATCGGTTTCCACAGCAACTGCTGCAGTCAGATTGAACTTTCCGGCAATCTTGCGAGCATCTTCGATCTTCTCGTCGAAAGGTCCCTCATCGTATTCGACGATAAGCATGGCGTCGGCTGCTGCCGGAATCTCGAACTTGTCTCTGCCGATAAGATCGAGCGATGAACCGTCCACAAGTTCAAGCGCGGCCGGTCCTGTTGGGAGGAGTTCCATAACGGCCTCTCCTACTTCATTCAACGAATTGAATAGAATCTGCAGAGTAACTTTCTTCGAGGGGAGTTTTGCAAGTCTCAACCTTGCACCAAGAAACATGCCGAGTGTGCCCTCTGATCCGACAAAAAGTCTTGGCAGCGAGAAAATGCCTTTGTCGAACTGATCGACAACGGAGAGCAGATTGTAGCCGGACGAGTTCTTCTTCAGCCTCGGAAAGATCTTTCTGATAAGATCGGCCTTGGCCTTAATGATCCTGTATATCACTTCGAACGGTCTGTAGGCATCGAGAAGCTGTCTGAATTCGGAGCTGTCTATTCTCAGGTCGCTGAGCTCGAACCTTCTGCCATCCGGGAGCAGGACATCGATCATGTCCACGTAATCCGCGGTAGTCCCGTATTTTACAGATCGAGGACCCGATGAGTTATTGGCAAGAATTCCACCGACCTGGCAAGTGTCGCTTGATGATGGGTCAGGTGCGAACATCAGCCCCATCGGCGCAAGGCTGTCATTGATCCTGTCAAGCACTACGCCTGACTGAACTTCAATCGTCTTGCGAGAAATATCGATCTTCTGGATTCTATCGAGGTGTGAGAGATCCATGATGACGCCCGTGCCGAGTGCGCCACCTGCTAAGCCTGACCCACCCCCACGAGGATGAATCGAGACGCCCGCTGACGCACAAATGCGCCTGGCAGCGACAGCGCTTTCGACTGATCGGATCAGCACAACGGCAGCCGGCTTCACAGCATATGGTGAGGCATCAGAGCTGTATGCCTGCAGGGCACTCCACTCTGTGAGCACGCTATCGGGGCCGAGGTCCTTCTTCAAACGATAGATGCACGATTTCAATCCAGCCATGGCATCACTAAAATACGCATTCAGAATAGAGACGAAAGAAGTTTCTGCGGCATTTGATTCATACTATCTCTGAAGCGTATGCGGCTCCAAATTACTGTCGGCAAGTTAGTAACGAGATGTCTTTGTGAAAATGATAACTTTCCCCTTGACATACCGGATCACAAGGGTATCTTTATTATTTGGCAGCGGTAGCAAGTGACTGTTCTTACGGTTGCGGGCACTGAGGAAATATCGTTCAACAAGGACCTGAGCTTGTGAATTTTTTAACAAGCACCGGGTCGATATCATGAGAGTCGAGGTCGCAAATGCAGTTCACTAAGGCAGAAGACTATGGACTCCACGGAATTATGTACCTTGCCGATCAACCCAATGGTAAGGTGACTCCGCTCTCGGAGATATCCGATGCACAGCAGGTGCCGGAGAAATTCCTCGCGAAGATATTCCAGAGCCTTTCGAAGACCGGACTGGTGAAATCTCACAGAGGAGTAAAGGGAGGGTTTTCGATGGGTAAGCCTGCGGACCGGATCACGGTCAAGGAAGTACTTGAATCGATCCAAGGTCCGTATTATATTTCCAAATGCCTGGCGGATGCAAGCATCTGCAAGCAATCCGGCGACTGTTCCGTCAGAAGGCTACTTCAGATGACGCAAGACCGGATTTTGGAAGTTTTCGAGGGCAACACCATCTCGGACCTGGTCATCTGGGGCAAGAAGGACAGCCTTCCCACAAGCTAGCATCCAGCAGGTGACCTACTTCTGAGATAGGTCGAATGTGAGGATAACTAGCAACAAGGAGCAGGCATGCCGATTAAGGCAGACCGTTGGATCAAGGAGATGGCGACCAAGCACCGCATGATTGAACCGTTCAGCGATGCACAAGTCAGGGATAACATTATATCGTATGGTGTTTCCTCGTACGGTTACGACATACGGGTAGCAGATGACTTCAAGATTTTCACGAATATAAATTCTGATGTCGTAGATCCAAAGAACTTCGCAGCAACTTCGTTTGTGGACATCAAAGCAGATTCGATTCTTATTCCCCCCAATTCATTTGCGCTCGCAAGGACGGTTGAGTACTTTCGGATCCCGAGAAATATACTGACAATCTGTCTCGGGAAATCGACTTACGCTCGCTGCGGTATAATTGTAAATGTCACACCGTTTGAACCTGAATGGGAAGGGCACGCTACACTCGAAATTTCCAACACCACACCCTTGCCGGCCAAGGTCTACGCAAATGAAGGTATAGCACAAATCATCTTCCTTCAGGCGGATGAAATGTGCGAAGTGTCATACAGGGACAAGAAAGGAAAGTACCAGGCTCAGACCGATATCACACTGCCGAGGATATAGGATCGATCCCGACAGCATCCCGGCGGAACTCGGTGGCGACTCCGAGGCTCGAATGAGTGTGATCTCGGTTTTTATTTTTGATAAGGAACTTCTGATTCAAATATGATCCATGCGATCAACAGTACCTGATCGCTGTTAGGACTTCTGTGGAAGGAGAACAGTAGATGGCAAACAAGGCAGTACCTGCAGGCCAGATCAAACCTGACGGAGCTTCTTCGTCCGGAAAGAAGAGCGAAGTCCGGAAGATGATCAACATAGACGGCAACATGGCGGCGGCATACGTTGCGCATGCAACAAACGAAATCTGTGCGATTTATCCAATCACGCCCTCCTCTGCGATGGGAGAGATAGCGGATGCCAAGTCGGCTGCTGGAGAGAAGAATATTTGGGGGACGATTCCGATTATATCTGAGCTTCAATCTGAGGGTGGCGCCTCTGGCGCGGTCCACGGTGCGCTGTCGGCCGGTGCCCTGACTACGACGTTTACTGCGTCACAGGGCCTGTTGCTGATGATCCCGAACATGTTCAAGATTGCCGGCGAGCTTACGCCAACAGCATTTCATGTCTCGGCTCGCGCAGTGGCATCACACGCTCTCTCAATCTTCGGCGATCATTCTGATGTCATGGCGACTCGTAGCACCGGATTTGGGCTGATATGTTCCGGTTCGATTCAGGAGGTCTCCGACATAGCACTGATAGCTCAGGCTGCAACATTGGAAAGCCGCGTACCCTTCGTGCACTTCTTTGACGGTTTCAGGACATCACATGAGGTCCAGAAGGTTATCGAAATCTCGAAGGATGAAATGCGCAAGATGATTCCGGATGATCTGATAAACGCTCACCGCTTGCGGGCGCTTTCACCCGACAGACCGACACTTAAGGGTTCTTCGCAGAATCCGGACGTGTTCTTCCAGGCGAGAGAGACAGTCAACCAGTTCTATCTTGCTGCCCCGGATATCGTCCAGAAGCACATGGACAGATTCGCAGAGGTTACGGGTCGAACATACAAATTGTTCGACTACTTCGGCGATCCGAACGCAGAAAACGTGATCATCATGATGGGTTCCGGCGCAGAGTGCATGCATGAGACAATCGATTATCTCAATGAGCACGGCGAGTCTGTTGGAATGATCAAAGTGAGGCTCTATCGTCCGTTCTCTGTTGAGGCATTTGCAGAGTCGCTTCCGGCCACGGTCAAACGAATCTCCGTTCTTGACAGAACGAAGGAGCCCGGCGCTGTTGGCGAACCGCTCTACGTTGATGTCCATGCGGCACTGAACGAGGCGATATCGCTGGGAATAACTAAGTTCAAATCACTACCTATGGTTGTGGGAGGCAGATATGGTCTTGGATCGAAGGAGTTCAATCCGGCTCATGCCAAAGCTGTCATTGACAATCTTGCTTCCAGGTCGCCGAAGAATCACTTCACGATCGCAATCAACGACGATGTGACGCACACCAGTCTCGACTTCGACCCTGACTTCAGTGTGACTCCGGATGATGTGTTCCGTGGCATGTTCTTTGGGCTTGGCGCTGACGGGACTGTCGGTGCAAACAAGAACTCCATTAAGATAATCGGCGACAACACGGACAGCTACGCACAAGGGTACTTCGTGTACGATTCCAAGAAGGCCGGAGCTGTCACTATATCTCATGTCAGATTCGGGAAAGATCCCATCCGCAGTCCGTATCTCATCGACAGAGCGAATTTCGTCGCCTGTCACAATTTCTCATTCCTCGAGAAATTCGACATGCTCGGAAATATCGTGAATGGCGGCACGTTCCTTCTCACAAGCCAGTATGATAAGGATAAAGTCTGGGACAAGCTTCCTTATGAAGTCCAGGAATCAATAGTCAATAAGAAGCTCAAATTCTATGTCATCGATGGTATCGGATTGGCCAGAAAGCTAGGCCTGGGAGCAAGGATAAACATGATCATGCAGACAGCTTTCTTCATGATATCGAGTATCCTTCCGAAAGACAAAGCTGTTGCCGCAATCAAAGACGCCATCCGCAAGACCTACGGCAGCAAGGGTGAAAACGTCGTTAAGATGAACTTCTCAGCGGTGGACACCGCTCTTGAGAACGTAGTCGAAGTTGCGGTCCCGGACAAACCGACGAGCAAGACGAAGAGACCTCCGATCGTTCCTGCCGACTCGCCGGAATTCGTGAAGACGGTTGTCTCACAGATCATGCTGAACAATGGCGACGAACTGCCGGTGTCTTCTATGCCGAACGACGGAACGTTTCCGACCGCCACGACTCAATACGAGAAGCGGAATATCGCGGTCGAAATTCCAGTCTGGGATGAAGATATTTGCACGCAGTGCGGCCAATGTGTTCTGATCTGTCCTCACGCGGCAATCCGGATGAAAGCCTATGATCCCAAGAATCTCGATGGGGCACCATCGACGTTCAAGTCGGCAGATGCGCGGACTTCGGCGTTTGAGGGACTGAAGTACACTGTGCAGGTTGCCCCCGAGGACTGCACCGGCTGTAATCTCTGCGTCTTTGTCTGCCCGGCACACAAGAAGGGCGCCGACGGCAAGCTCACCGATGAGAGAGCATTGAAAATGATGCCGCAACCACCGTTGCGTAAATCCGAAAGAGACAACTACTCATTCTTCCAGAGCATTCCTGAGACCGATCCCGCTCTTTATAACGTAGCGACGATCAAGGGAAGTCAGTTTGTCAGACCACTCTTCGAGTACTCGGGTGCATGCGCAGGTTGTGGCGAAACACCATATGTCAAGCTGCTGACACAGATGTTTGGTGATCGCCTGATGATCGGCAACGCGACAGGATGTTCATCGATCTACGGTGGCAATCTACCGACGACACCGTACGCCAAGCGGGCAGATGGCCGCGGTCCTACATGGTCCAACTCCTTATTCGAGGACAATGCCGAGTTTGCATTCGGTATGCGGCTTTCGGTCGACAAATTGAATGAGCATGCAAGGGAACTTCTTGCAGAGTTGCTTCCGGAATTGGCTAATGACATTATCGCAGCCGATCAATCGACGCAGGAAGGTATCGAAGCGCAGAGAGCGCGAGTTGACGCGGTCAGGGCGGCTCTTAAGGGCAAGAATGACGATCGTTCATTGAGGCTGTTATCGATAGCCGACTATCTCGTCAAGAAGTCCGTATGGGCACTGGGCGGAGATGGCTGGGCATACGACATAGGATACGGCGGCCTGGATCATGTGATGGCATCGGGTAAAAATGTGAATGTCCTCGTGCTCGACACCGAGGTCTATTCGAATACCGGTGGTCAGATGTCGAAATCGACACCTCGCGGCGCAACGGCTCAGTTCGCTGCTGCGGGAAAGTCACTTCCGAAGAAAGACCTTGGCATGATGATGGCGACCTATGGCAACGTATATGTCGCGCGTGTTGCGATGGGATCAAATCCGACGCAGACAGTCAAGGCATTTATGGAAGCTGAGGCCTATGACGGGCCGTCCATTATAATCGCCTACTCGCACTGCATAGCTCACGGCATTGACATGACTAAAGCCACTGATGCTCAGAAGCGGGCCGTCCAGTCCGCACATTGGATTCTGTTCCGCTTCAATCCGGATCTTATCGCACAGGGTAAGCGGCCATTTTTACTCGACAGCAAACCTCCGAAGATCAAGTATGAAGAGTACGCATATGCCGAGAACAGATTCCGTGCATTGCGCAAAATCGATCCTGAGCGTGCAGCAAGGCTCCTAAAGCTGTCGCAGGAAGATGTCAACATGAGATTCAAGATGTATCAGCAGATGGCCGAGATGGATTATGTCGATACGCCGGATGCCTAACGGAATCGATAGTTGTTGATTGTATACGTTTAAGAGCCGCGACACCCGCGGCTCTTTTTGTATGATTCAAAATGAAACAGTCTTGTTCCTCCCCGAAGACTTAACCTCAGCAGATTCCTACCGATATACAGAATAATAGAGTGCCTTTAAATTCTATGGGAGGTTTTATGACAGGCAAGGAGCGTCTGTTTCTGTTTTCGATTCTGTTGATCACAATGCTGCTACTCCCGCTGACTCTCAAGGCGGCTTCAGAAGAAGAGATGGTTCAGCAGTTCCTGGCAAAGAATGATGCCGTAAAAAAGCACACGATGGTGGCTCCATTCTTCTCATTCTCTTATGGGAAAGTCGATCCAGCCGGTTACCACAATTTCACGGGCGAGACCAATAAGTATGTCAGAATGGTGAATTCGACAGACGCCACGGCTCTTGCCAGCATCCACCGCATAACGAGCTTTGAAGGGGGTCTGTCGCTCCTCGTAGATCGGGGACTCCTGTCGGCGGCATTTGACTACTGGCTGACCGTGGGATCGTCGAAAAAGGGTGATTTCGAGTTTTACACAGATTTGACTGCGGGCACGCATGAAGACGTGGAAGACTTCAATCTCAGAAGCGAAATCAAAGTCTGGGGAGTATATCTCGACTACCAGTATTTCTTTCACAATCCGCCGGTGCCGTATTTCGGCATCAGAGGACTATCGGCGAGGGCTGGGGCAGGCATCGGCATTATGGCGCCTATTGGGATCTGTGGGAAGGGTTTGCTGGATTCATAGAGGGCACTGATGAGTACTACGTACTCACCGATCATCTGAAGGGTTCCGGACCGGGATTCCATCTATCAGCCGGCATTGAATATCCAGCATGGAAAGGTCTGATTCTTGCCGCTGATGCGAAATACGTTTGGCTCAAATTCGACAAGCTCAGCAAGCAGATGACTGAAACGTATGAACTGTATCTGGTCAATTCCGACACGCACCAGCCGATTGACATCGACTTTTCGGGTCCGAGACTGAATCTGTCGATCAAGCATTACTTTACTCTTTGAGCCAAAACGGTTTGACACAGCAGGCCTGTTTTATTATAGTTCGGGTTGCAATAACGTGCAACCTGGCTTGAGAGCCGGTGTAAAAAGGCAAGAATAGACACCAATAATACCAACATGGGAATCAGACCATGACCGAATTAAGGCCGAGTATAATTCTCGCAGTTCTTTTGACTGGCGCAATCCTGGTGGGATCGTCGGGAGACCTCTCAGCTCAGACCGCCATGGCAGGAGAGCAGATCGCTTTCATCCGCAACGGTGATATCTGGTTGATGAACCCGGACGGGGCTGATCAGCGTCCGCTGGTGGGTGGCATCCAGAACGCCAAGGGCAAACTCAGTTGGGAGCCCGGCAACAAACGCATTGTGTTTTCCCGCTCAGGCAGTCTTCAATTGAAGTATCCAGATGGCGGCGGCGGCAACCATCGAGTCTATGACCTTTTCTTTGCCTTCATCGACTCAACAAACAACTTCTGGATGGGAATTACTGAGACTCTCGGGGCTCAGAGTCCGGAATGGTCAAAAGACGGCTCCAAAGTGACATTCACGTATGACGTCAATGGCGCTATGGCCAATTCAACCTGGCCTGAGTATCGTGTTGGTTTCTACGATGTCAAAACCAGAGTTATCTCAGATATTTCGCTTCCTCGCTCAAGTGACGCACTGTTTGCAATGACTCCGACGCTCTCTCCTGACGGTTCCAGAGTCGCGTTCAATCTCGCTCGCTTTGACGGGAAGCAGGTAATACCGATTGGAATTGTGGTCACGAGTGCTACGAAAGTCACACAGACGGCAGAAGAGCTAATGGCGGCGGCAAAGAAACTGTCCGGCTCGACATCGCCATCGTGGTCGCCTGACGGCAACTGGATTGCCTATGTCTCTTCTGATCTCAGTAACGCAGGTTTATATTTTATCCATGCTGACGGCACCGGCAAGAAGCTGATATATGAGCCTCCCGCAGGGATCACGCTGGCTGGTTCGCCTCCAACATGGTCGCCCGATTCCAAGAGACTGGCGTTCGGAACGCTGAATGGTGCGATTTTCACTATTAACAGCGACGGCAGCAACGCCAAGATGATCTCAGGACCGGGATCAGACACATTCCCAGCCTGGAGCAGATAGACAGAGCAGAAAGATTTCTATGAGAAAGCGCCGCTGAATTCAGCGGCGCTTCTGTTTTTCGATGATCAGGTCTGCCTTGCGGATACCTACCAGCTTCGCAGAAAATCAATCAACAAACGTGCTCCGAGTCCCGATGAGCCTTTCTTGACATAGCTGCCACCTTTGACATCGACGTCGACACCGGCGATGTCAATGTGCACCCATTTGTTGTTGCCGACGAAGTTCGCAAGAAACGCTGCCGATGTGCAGAGTGAACCCGCACGCCCTGCGGAGTTCTTGATATCGGCCAGATCCGATTTGATATATTCCTGGTAGCCTTCCCAGAGCGGCATCCTCCACACTTTCTCGCAACTCGTGTCAGCGGCATTCTCGACCTTTTTCGCCAGCCGGTCATCGTTCGAGAAGTAGGCCGCGCCGGTGTATCCGAGAGCGATCTTTGCCGCACCAGTGAGCGTTGCGATATCGATTAGAGCGTCCGGCTTGAACGTATCGGCATATCCGAGTCCATCTGCGAGAATCAGCCGCCCCTCAGCGTCGGTATTCGTAATCTCGATAGTCTTGCCGTTGTAGGAGGTGAGGATATCTCCCGGCTTGTAGCCTTTGCCGGAAACAAGATTCTCAGTGGTCGGAATGAGTCCGATCACATGCACCGGCAGTTTGAGCCTTGCAGCGGCAGCAATCGACGTCAACACGCACGCTGAGCCGGCCATGTCGCCCTTCATGTCGAGCATGTTCACTGCATCTTTGAGCGAGTAACCGCCCGAATCAAAAGTGATACCTTTTCCAACGAGACAGACTTTGCGTTTGTGCGCCTTCGGTCCGACATATTCGAGCACGATGAATTTAGGCGGTTGATCAGAACCGGCGTTCACAGCCAGAAGGCAGCCCATCTTGAGCTTCTTGATATCAGGAGTAGAGAGCACTTTGCACTTGAAGCCATACTCTGCGGCGAATTGCTCAGCGTATTTTGCCAGCTTGGTTGGTGTGAGAAACATTGCAGGCTGGGAGACCAGTTCACGCGTGGTATTCTGCGCCCAGGCGGTGATTTCGCCGATCGCTCCCCCCTTGTCGACCGCCGCAACCATGCCTTTGGCTGACGGACTGAGACAGATTTCGGTCGGTAGCTTATCCGGCTTCGGATCAGATTTGTATTCAGTTATCGTGTGTGATCCAAGTAGTATGCCTTCTGTCACCGTCTGACCAATCTGTACCGCAGAAATCACCGACGACTTAGCTTCCGGAAGAAACACCGTGCACGTTTCGGCCTTGAAATCCTTGAGAGATTTGCCGATGGTTCCGCCGTACTCTCTGACTGCTTCCGGTTTGAGATCACTTTTCTTCCCGAGTCCTACCAAAAGAATCTTCTTGACAGGGATACCATCCTTGGGAAACACCTGTGCTGTCTCATTAGCCTTTCCCGAAAACTGCTCCAGAGAAAAGAGATTGGAGAAGTATCCATCAAACCACACATCCGCATCCTTGAGGTGAGTGTTGGCTGAAAACTTCCCTTCAAAGGCATAGAATACAGCGAGTTCACTCCCGGGTGCTTCAACTGTCAGGTGTCGCGACACAAACTTCATAGTGTCTCCTCCATTCTGATATATGAAAGAAAGATTTTCCAACCTCTAACGTGCGTTTCGTGGCACACCGAAATCGTACCGCATGCAGACTGATGCAACGCACGTTGAAGCTTTAAAAAACTGAGAGACGGCTACAATGTCAAGCTATTATCTGGAAGGCTCTGTGGGGGAAGCAATTTCACGATCTGGCTGGGTCTCATCGAAGATCTCCATACCCTGCACGGCCATCTTGTCCATTCTTCGCTGGATGCTCTCATCTATGTTGATTGCATCGGAATCGTTGTAGAATTTGAGATCATCCAGTGAACTGAGTGATTTCAGTTCGGCAAGCACAGCCATGATCTTCAGAAGAGCTTCGTCAATGATCTGAAGTGCGCTATCGAGCTTACGGTCGGGATCCTCAAGTTGATCCGATTTGAGCATGAGCTGCAGCAATTGGGTTCGTCCCGATATTATGGTGGCTGCATTGTTTATATAGTGCGACAGCGTTGCAATTGCAATGTCCTTGCACCGCATCGCACCGATGCGGTGCTCTTCCTGGATGATACGGCGAGACAGCTCACGGCGCTCTCTGAAAAGATCTTCCACAGTGGCATAGGCCTCGAACAATCTGCGATTGGCTTTCTGTAGCACCTTTAAAGGATCACCGATATCGACACCGAGAAATTCCGCAGCCATCATGATATCGTTCAGCAGCTTGAAGCTGACCTCGCCTGCGGTGCTGGGTTTCAGTCCGAGTGCATCTGTCAACACGCTGAGGGCTTCAAGACTCGACTCGATATTCTGTTCAGAATCGGAGTAAATTCTCCCGGCAAGAAAGTCAGCAAACAGTACGACGAGATCGAGCTTATCCAACTGCATAACGCTGTCGACGCTCACATTGCAGTGGTGATTCTCGATCGCGCTTCTGAAGCACTGCGGAAGATGCCACTTGGCTGCTATCAGACCGCCAAGCTCGGCATGGTCGATGCCATAGGCCTCTCTCTCTCGTACCGGAAGATCCTGGTCGAACTGATGCTTCAGCAGCAGCTTCATGTGATGATCGGGATATACCTTGAGAAGGAACAGATGTCCCAGATCGTGAAGAAGCCCTGCAGTAAACGCTTCTTCAGGGCGACTAAACCCCGCCTCTTCCGCAATGAATTTGGCGGCGATCGCGGTACCGAGACAGTGGCTGTAAAGATCGCGAATGTCAAAGCTCTTGTCTTCATCAATCAGTGCTTCGGACTGGAAAATCGATGTGGATAACGCCAGACACTTCACCATCGATACTCCCAATATCAGAATTGCCTGCTTGACAGTTGTAATTTCTTTGCCCCGACTGTAGAAGCTCGAGTTGGCCATCCGGAGCAGCTTCGCGGTCATATTGGGATCATGCATGACTACTGTTGCGAGCTTGCTGGCCGTCGTCTGCTCATTGTCGACCATGTGAAGAATCTCGACCAACACTTGAGGAAGGGCGAGCATCTCATCCATCTTATCAAGATGAGCAGTTATGTCTGTCTGCTGATTGATGTCTGTCATAGTGCCTTCACACTAGTTATCGGCCTACATGCAATTAACTTAACAATGCAATGTCTCAATGCCAGACCACATGATTCACAAACGGGTATTCTTCGGAAAGCCACACAGCTTCCAGGAAAATGTCACATCAAAAGCAGTTGAATCAGGCAGTAGCTTTGCGGGTTTTCACTTTTTCAATTAATTCGCTGAGATTCTCGAGGCGGAATGGTTTCGGCAGAATGTGGTCTATCCCCATCTGCTTCGCCTTTTCCACTTCCTGTCCCAACCCCCAGCCAGAGATCATGATTATCGGAATATCGGAGACTCGTCCCCTGATCTTCTCCGCGACAGCCCAGCCATCGATATCGGGAAGCCCGATATCAGTTATGACGAGATCGTAGTGCTTCTTCCCGAACGCCTCCACGCCTTCGATACCGGAAGAACAGACAGTTACACTGTACCCAAGCTGCATCAACATCCCCGAGAGAAGTTCGCGTATTATCTCCTGATCGTCAATAGCAAGGATGCTGAATATGGACTCACCGGTCTCATCGACAACGGCTGCGCTGTGATTGAACCTCAGACACAACAGGCGGACACCATCCTGCAGAGTGTCGTTATGATACGATACCCCGAGGTTTCTGACATCAGCGATGATGTCGCTCTGGGACAGATCAGGATGCATTCCTATTGGCCTGAATGAGTAATTGTCAACGTTGGACTCCTCTTCCGACAGATTCTCATCAGAAATTGTAAGATAACTGAAGTCGCCCTTGTCTTTCAGTGCTATTACCATGCGCTCATCAACTCCGAACTCATCCCAGGCATACTGGATAACTTCATTTAGCAACGGTCTTACCTCATCAATGCTCCCGCGTGCTTCAGCAGTTGCCGGAAGATCCGTCTCGAACGCTATGGTCGGATTCTCTCTCAGATAATGCAAATGCGGGTCGCTGCCGTATCGTACAATGGAGACATTCTGCAGAAGCTCTGAGAGATTAAGAGTCGGTGGTTCGCCGCTCAGTGGCTCCTCTTTCCTGATTGCCCGCTGCAGATTCTTGACGATCTCGCCAGCCTGGAATGCCTCATCGGCGACCATATCTAGATTTAGCAGTACGCTGTCTTTCTCGCGCATTTCATCATCGCGCAATCCGAATCCGAGCAACTGCGCCTTCCCAATAATGCCCGTCAGTATGTTGTTCACTTGATTGAGGCTGTAAACTGCATCGCCTTCGAGAGGCAATTGATCGAGGCCCTCAATCTTACCGGAGCCGACCGATATCTGCTTTAACTTGAATGCAAGCAGGTCCTGAAGCATCCTGTCGAATAGGCTGTCACGCCTCTGCTGAAGTGTGTCCTCAGCCCCTTCAACAAACAGAACTCCCACGTTCTGACCTCTGTACACAAGCGGTACCGCACGGCAGTATGCAGGCAGTCTTCTGCCGGAGATTCTCTCCATGAACCAGGTGAGCTCGTTAGCTGCGAGGGAGAGGAACATCTCATCGAGTTCCTTGCGCTCATCGCAGAAGACCTCAGTACCGAGCCTGACGGCTCTTCCCCACGGTCCTCCCCCCGTTTCCAGCTTGAAATCGCTCACTCTGCGGCCATCGTAGCCAAATGAAGAACAGACTCTCATGTACCGTCTGTCTGTATCGACCGCAAGCAGCATGCCCGCGTCAAACTCCGGCATGGTCGCGTAGACCACCTTCTCGATCCCGCTTGCGAGCCCCGTGACTGAGGTTGACTGCAGAACCGATCTGAAAGCCTCTGTGAACTCATCCGAATCGATGGATGCTTCAGGCGCGCTTTCATCCGCGTGCGAGATTAGCATCCCGACCAGTTTAAGTACAAGCTGCAATTGGTTGATTTCGTCAGACGTAAATGACTCACGGCTTGATGAGACTGATGCAAGCAGTACAGCGGTTTCGGAGGTCCCTGTCTCTACGGGGAACACCAGGAAACGCGACTGCGCGCCATTTTTGAATGTGCTCTTCACAATCATAGGCTTGCCATTTGAAACAGCCTTGTCGAAGTGTCGAGCGAAATTTTCGGAGATATCGACATCAAATGTTGAGTCGTCGGTCGACCTGATTATCTTCCACTTACCATCGGCAGCCCTCACAGCAAGCAGGCTGCCATCGCCATGCACAATTTCCTCAGCGTGTTCGAGCAGAATGCCGATATTCTCCAATTTCGAGTTCTTTCCTCCAAGCTCACCGATAATTTCGAGCTGCCTGCGGCTCTTTTCCACTGTTGAATCGACTCGATCATTAAGCCTGCGAATTTCACGCTCCATGCGAAACGATGCAATGACCGGGCCGAGCAGGTTAGCGGCAGAGCACAGGATTTCCGACTCGCGCCTCGAGAATTGGTACGGCTGCTGACCAAAAATTGCAATCACACCGACGGGACCGTTCCTTGACATCAGCGGGGCAGTCAGCGCCGAATCCACACTTCGCCCTGCCAACAGTGCCTGCGTAGCCTTGTCAGAGTTCGTCATTTTGCCGACTGCATGCGACCTCGACATCTTCTGAGTGCGCGATATAATATCTCCCCCGATGCTTATTCGCTCGAGATTTCTTTCCAGCGCCTGATCGAGCGCTATCGAGGATGACAGATAGAGATCCCGAGCCGACGGGTTGTAGATGAATATCGCCCCTCCACAGTTATCGAGTGTATGCGAGATCTCATTTAGTGAGAAATTCAAAACTTCGACGAGAGAGTAAGGTTCGAAGATGATGTTCTTGAGATTGTCCAGAAACTGAAGCTGAGATTCCTTCTGCTTATCCGACTCCTTATCGATCGCAAGCCTTCGCACTGCCACAAATACCGACATTGCTACAATAGTAGCTCCGACAGCGACCACGATGTCGGCTATCTGCGCAACAAACTCCGGAATGCCTCTCATGAACAATTCCGCGAAACTGTCGATAGACAAAACGGCACGTGCAAGAAACGAGAGAAATATGAGAACCATGCCGAGAAGTGCAGTTTTCCAGCCAGCCAGACCGTAGCGACTGAAACGATCCGAGAACGCCAGGAGTGATACTATCACCAGCGCGGTGAGAACCGATCCCATCCAAAGAGGCAGACTTGTCATTCTCAGACCTCCCCTACATAGTCCAATACATCAGCCCACTGAAGTGACATGAATTCGGAGACATCATACAAACGAACCGATGTGTAAGCTTTTTCGAAGTGTCGGCTGTGCAAGAACCTATGCCGGCACACGGCCCAATCTTCTCATCGCCTATTATGATACGATTCGATTCAGGGGATTCAACAAAAAACTTGGTAAATCGCAATGAAATAGCACCATCCCTTCGTCACAAGCTTCTCCAAACAAGCAGAAAGCCCGAAGGCAGAACCTCCGGGCATTCCATTACACTCTTCAGCGCGCTTCTATTTTGCCGTTACACACCCTTCAAGAGAATCTGGCCCGCCAGTGAATATGTAAGCTATCAGATAGACGACATCGTCGATGTCCACAGCGCAGCTACCGTCAGCGTCACCGGAATCGATCGGAGTCGGAGCCGGTCCGCCGGTGAATATGTACGAAATCAGATAGACTGCGTCGTCCAGATCCACGGTGCCGGAACCATCGGCATCGCCCGGAATATAGGTCGATTCCCCGATAAATAGCGTGTACTCAGCCTGTTCAAAGTCGAGCCCATTTTCGGCAGCTCTCACCGTGAATGTGAACAGGCCACTCTCGGTCGGAGTGCCGGTAAACTTCCCGGTCGCGGCTCCCAGTTCCACTCCGGTCGGCAGGCTTCCGGCTATTATCGAATACGAATACGGCGTCGCCCCACCCTTGGCGATCACCGAGTCGAGATAAGGTGCGAATTGAGTGCCATCGGCCAGCGGATCGTAGAATAGATGGAATTTCAGCGTTTCCGAGCTGGCAGTCTTAAGAATCCAATCGTTGCGGTCGACCGAAATCGACTGGGGCGGATTGGCTGCTCCCGTCATATACAGGATGTAATTCTGTCCGCGCTGGTCGTTTTGCACGACAAACGGATGATATGCTGTGCCATCCCAGACATCGACATCAACCGGCATGTCGAAAACCTGCGGGTTGGTCGTCTGTTCCTGTCGCAGATGCAGGTAGACATAGTAGTTGCCCGAACCTGCCGGAGCATACGTGTACGAGTATCTGTACTTAGGATAGTACTCGCCGAAAATCCAGTCATCAAAGTAGTCATGCAGATCGATTCCTGAGACATCCTCGCAAAGATCGCGGAATTCGAGCGAGGTGATGTCACCCCACTTGTAACGAGGATCATCGTAATACGTGGCGAGAATATCAAAGAATGTGGCATCGCCGACGATATGCCTCAGCATGTGAACCGCCCAAGCGCCTTTGTCATATACGCGGCTGGAAAAGATTGACCATACGCTGGTCGTGTCCTGACAATAGATCGTCCCACCCGATGTATATCGCATGCCGTTCATGTAGTTCTTGTAAGCGGTGGCACCTGACTGCGACTCAACCCAGAGAGCTTCGACATACGATGCGAATCCCTCGTTCATCCAGATTTCATGCCAGTTCTCGCAGGTTATCATGTCGCCATACCACTGGTGACCTAGTTCGTGAACGATAATGCTTTCGTAGTACGCCGAGGAGCTCATTGAAGTATTGGTCTGATGTTCCATCGCCCCGCCCCAGGTAAATTGGGACATCGCATACTTCTCTTCGATGAACGGGTACTCCCCCATCACCGGGGCAAGTGCCCCTATCATGTCGACGGTGACCGGATAGGCGGAATTAGCAGGCGACCAGTTCTCAGGATACACCCAGTAATCTACCGGCATGCTGTCGCCTTCCATTGAGACGTACCAGTTCGAGAACGTCTGGTAGTTTGTGACACAGATGGACACAAGATATGTTGTTATAGGATATTGCTCATGCCAGTGAGTTGTCGCGGTACCATCAAAATTGTTGATGATCGAGACAAGTGTACCATTCGAAGCACAAACAAATTCAACGGGATGCCTGATTGTGATATCAACAGAATCAGCTTTATCGTCCGGGTAGTCCTTGCAGGGCCACCATGTACGGGCAAAATATGGCTCGCTCAACGTAGTCGCAATGTCGGTTGCCGGGCTTCCGTGACTTGAAAACTCGAATGCCTGGAAGCCGCCTTCCGTCGGGTGGCCACGGTAGTATGTCGTGATAGTAAATTGATCACCGTCATCGTATCCAGCATCAAGATTGGCCGTCACAAGATCTCCCGATCTGCTGTATGCAATCTGAGAGCCATTCTGAACAATCGAATCGATAATCATGCTGAAATAGAGATCAATCTCCACTGAAGTCAGGCCGTCAAAGAGACTGGTGGCCATCATAGTGACATAGCCGTCAATGATCTCCGTGGTGAAATTAATGTCGAAGTAGATATCATAGTAGTTGGCGTCATATTGCCATTGCGATACGGCCGCCTGCTTGGTGAAGTTCTCAGCCTGTGCATTGCGTGCCTTCTGCAGTCTCTCAGCCTTGCCGATTCTGCACATATCGTGGCATTCCTGAATGTATTCTCTCAGCTCTTCAGGCGACATCTTGTCAAGATCAGACGCCTTCACGATTTTGTGGTCGTGCCCGGGACTGCCATCCTCGGCAACCGCAGGAAGTGCAGACAAAAGAACAACGAAAACAAATGATGCTAGCAGAATGATGATGCGCACCTGGTCCTCCTATTGTGTCAAAAGCAGCTTCTGCTCCATATATGTATCTCAATCATATTATCGATTAAATAGCCTTATAAAGACAGGCACATCTGTAACTCTTTTCAAATTACAAGGCGCGGTGAGTAACCTTCAGTTCGTTGTGCGAAGCTAACCTATTGAGCCTCAGCCGGATTGAATATACTAAATCGTACCTTATGTGTCAATGTTTATATGCGTCTGCGCGCCACAATGCATCCGCATGTCTGTAGTTTTACACCATTCGATAGTATCAACCACGCTCAGAACGTCAATGTTCCATCAATAGAAAGCCCGGGAAGAGACTCCTCCCGGGCCTGTATCATCAATGATTAGCCACCTATTTCATGTCATCCTGAAAGGTATGAACCGCAGGAGCCAGAGGCGGCCCCACATCGTAATCACACGGGGCAGGACCGTGCAAGAAAATCCACGCGATCAGATAAACCGCGTCATCAATATCAACAGTGTGCGAGCAATTTAAATCACCCACCCAGATTTCCGGGCAAGGTGCGGGGCCACCCAGGAAGACATATGCGAGATCATATACCACATCTTCAATGTCAACCTGACCGTCGCAGTTGGCATCCCCAAATGTCCAGATGTATAGATCTACATCGACCTCGATTGGGCCGTTGGTCGCATCATTCGAGTTGATCTCGAATGAGCCTGACGTCTTGCCAAGCGGCAGTCCAAAGCCATTGACACCGACCCAAACGTCGTCATTTATTCCGCCGGAGTCAGGAGAGACATCCAGCCATGTAGTGTTTTCCGTCGCGTACCAGTCCATACACCCGCTGGCCAAATTCACAATGTCAACGGGCTGCTCGTTTGTGCCAACCTGCTTATTCTTGAAAATGAACCGATAATACGTCTTCGGAACACCCAGTACAGGAGTCAGCGTCTGTTCGGAAATGGTGAGGACAACTTCTATCGATTCCGGCGGATTGATGGACAGCTCGGGAACGATAGCAACCGTGTCAATATAGGTGCCAATCGGCATTCCAATGATGCTCGCGCTGGCATAGATGGTCTTGTCATTGACACCTGTCGATGGAGATATCGAGAGCCACGGTGCATCCCAGTAAGCCGTCCAGTTCAGGAATTCTCCTCCGATATTTTCGACTGTGATCGGTACGGGAGTCAGACGGGGCCAATTGTAGCATTCCCAAGCGTTGATGACGACCGGATTGGGTGACACGCTGAGTTCTGGAACATTACCCTCCATCTTCCAGATAGTGACCGGAATCTCCTGCGGAGAATTCAGGGCCGATGGTGCAGTAACGAGTATGGTGTCGTAGCGCAATCCATAATTGAGGGGATCGGTGCTGAATGAAACAATCGGGGCAACGGTCTCCCCTGCCAGGACCGAGTCGATATTGGGCGTGAAGGACATCCACCCCTTCTTCGATGTGATCGTGTAACGCAGCCAGTCTCCACCCTCATTGGTGATGAATATCGGCCTGTCGTACGGATCGATGCCGGCGGTCGCGGCGCAGTAGAAACTGTCGGGCTCCAATGCTATGATCGGGAAACCAGACACAATCGTCAGTTCGACCGGTGCTCGCTGAGGCGAATTGCTGGCCGCAGGATCGGTGACTACGATTGTATCGAAGTAAGTCCCGAATGTCATGCCGGTGATGTCGACCATAAGATCGACTGAAGCGCCAGCCGTGCCGCTGTATGCGGAGAGAGTCAGCCACGCCTCTGAGTTTGCCGCAGTCCAACTAAGCGCACCCGACCCATTGTCATTGATCTGCATCGACTGTATTGCCGGATTCGCGGAATCCTGCTGCGCAAGAAAAGTGAAGTTATCCGGAACCAACTCAATAATCGGAGGGGGAACGATCACATCAAGCGTGACGACCACTTGCTGTGGTGAATTGGTCGCGTTCGGATCGGTCAATGTGATAGTGTCCTCGTAAGCACCTGCCGGAAGAGCCGATATGTCGGGGCTCACTGTTACTGTCGACGGCGCAGTTCCGGTCGGAGGACTCACATTCAACCACGATGAGTTCCATGCCGCCGTCCAGTTGAGCGTCTGCCCACCACCGTTTATAATACTAAACGTCTGCGGAGTCGGATCGGGACCACCTTCAAATGCTTCGAAATCGAGAGCGCCGGTAGAAACAACGAACTCGGGAGGGGGTTGCGGATCACCAATAATAATCTTGCCCTCAATGTACTGAGGTCCAAAACTCGCCGCGCCACCACCTATGTTGAACTTCCAGGTTCCCGCCGGGGGTACGAATCCCGAGTCGATCAGGATTATCTGATCGACAGCACCACCATCAGCCGTAAACCAGAGGGTCGCAAGAAGACTGTCCCCCGGTTGGATCGGCGCCTCAAATATCTTGATGACACCAATCAGGACGCTGAAGTTCACGTTGTCGATGCCAATAGGTCTTGTCGAAATGTGAATGGCATTTGATCCTATCCACGATACAGAATCGAGAAATACATCAGGATCATTCCACCAGAACCCCAGAGATATAGCCTCTACAGTCTCGTCGTTGAACATGCGAATGGGTACAGGGAAGTGATCTCCTGCGTCAACGTTTGCGACGCCGACCTGAATTGTGTCCAGCGCGCCCGGATCCTGGGCATGCGATGGAACGGTCAAGATAAATGCTGCGGCTAAGGCCACCAGCAGGGCAATATGCTTCCTATGCATTTCCCCTCCAAACGTTAAATGTTATCAGAATGAACCGAAGCGTTTCTTTGATAATGAATTTCCCACCCTAATCAAGGCGTCCCACAGATAAGATAAGTCCATGCGATTGGTAACCTTACTTGAAGCTAATGCTTGAAGGACGATTTGTCAAGTCTGTATTTGAAATGGGGTGGGAGGAGTCGGAACCTGATTAGAAAGGCAGTTGAGCGGATCGAAAACATCGCGGAGCGCCGTCATACCGTTGGATGAGGTAATTCAGCCGATGTCATTCCCATGAAGGGGACATATCGACAGTAGCGCGCATGATGTGGCATACGGGATATCTCCCGTCCACGCCGCAAGATGGTTGAGCTACTTCTTCCTGTTGGAAGCGGATCGCTTCCTCTTCTGCGACGCAGGGCCGCGACCATACTGGCTCTGCTTCCGGATATTCCTCGTCGCCTTGACGATTTCGTTCTGCACCATCTGCTGCAACGAGAGCACGTCCGGATCAAAATTCAGCAGTGTATACTCGAACACATCCTCGACAGTTTCGACGAAGATAAACACCATGTCATCCTGAAGTTGACTTGGCAGAGATTTGATATCTTTTCTGTTGCCCTCCGGAATCGCGACATTATGGATTCCCGCCCGGTGAGCCGCCGAGACTTTCTCCCGAAGGCCCGAGATGGTCAGCACCTTCCCTCTGAGCGAAACCTCGCCGGTGACAGCGATATCGTTTCTGATCGGACAGTCCGACATCACTGATGCTATCACGACACAGACCGCAAGACCAGCCGACGGACCATCTTTCGGAATGCCGCCTGATGGGAAATGTATATGGACATCATAGTTGCCGAAATCAGCGTAGTCGATGCTGAGGAGTTCCGCTTTCGATCGTATGTACGAGTGCGCGGCCTGAATCGACTCTCGCATTACCTCGCCGAGAGAACCTGTCGTAAAGACGTTACCCGCTCCCGGCATGCGGAGCCCTTCAACCATCATCAATTCACCGCCCGATCCGGTCCAGGCGAGACCGGTCGCCAGTCCGACTTCCGGCTGAGTCTCCGCGACCTCTGGTATGTAGAGTGGCGTGCCGAGATACCGTTCGAGATTCCTCTCACTGATTTTCCACGACACTTTGCCGGATGACGCTTTCTGTCTCACACATTTGCGGCAGATCACTTCGATCTCTCGCTTGAGACCCTGAAGCCCCGATTCGAGCGTGTAATATCTAACGATTCTCTTCACCGCATTCGGTGAGAACTTGAGGTCTGATGGCGCAAGTCTGTGCCGTTTCATGAGCCTTGGAATTATGAAGTTCGTCGCGATTCTGACTTTCTCATCCTCGATGAAACCGATCGATTCGATAACCTCCATCCGTTCAGCAAGCGTATCGGGAATCGAATCGAGAGATTCGATGGTGGCAATGAAGATCGCATTCGATAGATCGAACGGTAGCCCGAGATAGTAATCGATGAAATTCCGGTTCTGCCTGGGATCGATGATATCAATGAAAAGGAACGGCAGACTGTAGCCGAGCTGATGCTCGGAAAGCTTGTCGAGATCATCGAGCAAAATCACTGGATTGCAGCTCTTCAGATTGGAGAAAGCGCGAATGATTCTGCCGGGAACGGCTCCGAGGAACGTGCGGTTCCTTCCTCGAATCTCCTCGACCGATGTCAGGCCAGCCGCATTGATATTTACAAATTCCCTGTTAAGCGCCTTGGCGATCAATTCCGCCACCGACGTCTTCCCGGTGCCAGGAGGCCCCGCGAGGCAAAGTACTGGCGAGCGAATATCTGCTGTCAGCTTTCTGATTGCGAGATATTCCAGGATCTCCGTCTTCACAGACTCGTGGCCGTAGTACCCTTCTGTTATGATCTCTTCGATTTTAGAAAGGCTATTTTCTTCCGGCTGAAGCTTGTTCCAGGGGAGTCCTAACAGCAAGTCGAGGTAGCCCTTTGCCGAACCATATTCGGCGGAAGCCGGCGAGAGATTACGCAATCTTTCTGTTTCGAGAAACGCACGATCGCGCACGTGGTCGGGAAGGTTTGGGCTGACTTCAATCTTTTCGAGGTACTCCTTGACAAGCTTCTCATCGGGGTCAGTCTCGCCGAGTTGTCGTCTGATTTCAGCAAGCTGCCGTCTCAGGTATGTCTCTCGCTGGTTCTTCTCGATTGACAATTCCACCTTGGACTTCAACTCCCTTTCCAGAGTCGCCTTTCCCAGCTCTTCGGTCACAATGCCGAGAAGAACGCCGGCGCGCTCGGTCACACTGAGTGCATCAAGGACTCGCTGCTTCTGTTCGAGCGTGATGTGCAGCTGATTGGCGATAGTATCGCAGTAGAAACGCGGTTCGTCGCGCGACAGATCGAATAGATTGCATTGCTCCGGTGAATAGCGATCGTCGCTTCCAATTAATCTCCCGACAAGTTCAGCAATCCGCTTCGTAAATGAAAACTGCTCGTTGGGATTGCCGAAGTCCTCGTTCGCCTCTTCAACGTATGCGGTATGGTACGGTTCTTCCGTAACGAATCTCTGAATCCTGACCCGCCTCTCCGCTGCGAAAGTCACTACAAGGCTCTCTTTGAGCGACTCCTGAATCTTGACAATGTGCGCGAGCACACCGATTTCGTGCAAATCGTCACACTTGATTTCACTCGCAAGAACATCTCGCGCAAGCGACAGAACGACGCATTTACCGGTTTCTTTTCTCTCGTGAATGAGACTAATGCTCTGCCTTCTGCAAATGTGCAAAGTCGCAACAGATCCGGGAAAAACGACAGTGGTGAGCAGGGGCAGCACAGGATACGCTGCAGATTCAATCTCGTTCCGGTTATCCATACCCATTGTACCTCTTAAGCAAACGTTGCAAATTGCCGGATTCCTTAGTCTTAGTATCGGCTAAATCCAATTCGGCAATACTGCGGATATGACTGCAGGTACGAGATTGAGCCCGGTTTGCTATGTTATCTGACCAAGCAACGATCCGTATCCTGTTTCATTCTGATACGGTCATTTCGATTTGAAGCTAAGACATAGACATAAGGCGCTTCGAAATCTCGGCGACTTCGTAGTCATCTGATCCGCTCAGCGTTGAGAAGTCGAAGCCGATTTCATTCGGAGGTAGGTTCAGCCTGTATCCTCCGCGCCGGTCATTTTCGATGACTTCGTTTCCATTGTCGCGTTGCACTGAAAGCTCTCTCTTCAGATTGTAGAGATAACGAGCCTGATTGAATCCCGGCTCAAGATCTTCCTTGTCTACCCAGCCCTCGGCATCCAGTTTTCTCTGCGCAGCTAACTTAAAGAGATACTTAAAGCTCTTGGCCGTAAGTAACAGTGGTGCACTACAATACATCACACGAAACCTGTCCCGCACCATCGACCCAGAGAGATGCAACTTAACTCTCCCCGGACCACCACCATACTCGCGCCCTGAGACTTCGGTTCTGTTCGAAGAGCGCTTCTCGATCGAATTTCTCATGACTTCCTCCAACCTCGAGTGTCCAATTAAACTTGCAAGAAAGTCCCTGTCACTTGAGAGGAATGATCCGACAGTCGAAATCCCTTCCCCCGCCAATAACAGAAGGTCCCTTCTTGATAGATGATTTATCACTATTGCGTGCAGCTTGCGCACAGACACCGGCAAGCCGTGCTTCACCTCAAATGCAAGCTTCTTTAGCCGCAGCCTTCGCTTGCGATCGATGCCAAGTGCCCCCATCAGATGAAATGCTCCCTCTGCAAGCCAGGCGATAGTCTCCCCTGCATTACAGATCGTCCCCGCACAGAGACGGTAGCGCTGCTCGATTTCCATGAGATCTCGGCCCGCCATCCAGTCACAGAGGGCGAGTACCAGCCTAAGTCGCGAAATCGTTTCTCTGCCAATTCTTCCGGGATTCTCAATAATACTCACAAGTCGTTTCGTAAGTGACTGGCTTCCTGTGATCCGCGACTTAAATTCATCGAGAAGATGCTGTTCAACATCTTCCCTGAGATTATTCGAGAGGAGTACGCGCTTCCCTTCAAAACTGTCTGCCAATTCGAAGAGCCAGACTATTTCAGAGAAATCCTCATTCGATTCGAACAGCTTGCGGAGATTGACTCCCGTTGCCACAGATATCCCCTGATGAGCGAGCCTCTGCCCATAGGTAGTAGGCACAAGAACACCTTCGCATTCGTGGATCAGTTCTTCGGTGCAGAGTTCCGCGATGATACTATCGATCTGCTGCGGCATCTCCTCCGGCATTACGCTGAACGCCCCCTGCAGCAGACTTACAACAGATGCACGATCTCTGGCGCATCTCGAAACGATAGCATCGAGAAGCAAGTCGGGAAGTTGACGCGAAAACAACTGCCCGGTCAGCGATTCCGGTTTGCCACGGATATAATTCCTCCAGAGCATCTCGCATTCGATCTCACTCTCGGAAATGATGATCGAGCGACCGTAGCTGCTGGGGAATTTCAGCCTTCCGGCGCGGCCACACATATTCTCATAATCGCTCCATGAGAGAGGTTCGATCACAGGTTTGCCCGTATAGTCTCCCTGGCGATATCTGTACGTTTCGAGAAAAACCGTCTGTGCGGGAAGATTCAAACCGAGCGCAAGCGTTGTTGTGGCAAACACCACCCTGATATCACCCGCCATATAATGCCGCTCGACGATGTGCCTCTCGCGATACGAGAGATCGGCATGATGAAATGCTATGCCCTGCCTGACAGCGTTCATCAATGGCTCGCAGAGGACTGTCATATCGCCCACCGCAAGCTCTTCGGCTGCAGATTCGCAGGACCAGAACGACGACCGCTCCGCAAGCATGGCGGCCAACTGAACGCACGAACTCTTACTCTTCAAAAACACCAAAACCTGATCGCCATCGTTCGCAAGATGGGCGACGTTCTCGAGAAGAATCTCCACTGGAGTCGCATCTTCGAGCGGCGACATACTCTCAACCCCGCGCTCGCACGAATTGAAACAGCGATACGAGAACGTACCGTTATAAAGAACCCCTTGTCTCAACTCGACCGGTCTGTGAGATTCAACCATCAGCCGTGCACCGATCCACTCCGCGATGTCGGCAGCATTGCTCATAACCGCAGAGAGACCGATAATCCGGCACCCGAAAGATGTACTCAGTATTTTCAGGATTATCATTTCGAGGACAGCACCACGACTCTCATCAGCCAGCATCTGAAGCTCGTCGATAACGATCAGGTCTATCGATTTGAGAAGATCAAGATTGCGGAGCAGCATCTGGTTGAACTTCTCATAGATTATTACACTGAGATCGAACTTCCCCTTTTCGATATCCCGATCACTCTCGAAATGATCGTGCGTCGAGACAACTGTCCGGATGCCGAGCGGCTCATATTTTTCCCTGAACTCACGATAACGCTCCTCGGCCAAAGCCTTAAGTGGTACAAGGAAGACCGCCTTCTTCCGCTGCGAAAGGGCGCTTGCTGCAGCAAGCTCGCCGCAGAATGTCTTGCCTGACGATGTCGGCGCAGATATGATCAGTGATCCGCCACTAAGAAGACCATGCTCCCTGATAGCTCGTTCCTGGAGAGGAAGCAACTCATCTCCCTGCTTCTCCCCCCACGCATCGATCAGTATCTGCGGCAATCCATATTCCGCCAGTGTTGATATTTTCACGTAAACCTCCATGAAATTCATCCACACGGGCTAAATCCACAGGCAGGACACAAATGGCAGCCAGACTGGAATTGCAGAGCCCCCCCGCATTCCGGACAGCATGACTGTATAGTTGTTCTGAGAACCGTGTGCCCCGTTCTCCTGCACGACAGATCAGCATTGGATTCAGATCTGTCCTCTTGCCCGCTTTTGACTATTTCTTCAATCCACCTTCTCATTTCTCTTTCCTCCACCCGCTGCAACCAATTCGCGGGCGAAGATCAATATACTGCACATTTGTGCACCTGTCAATTATTTTCTTGAATCGACAACCAAAAAAGTTTTTGAGTAGGCGGTGTGCCTTATAACTAATTGATGTCCAATGTATTACAACTAAACAATTGACAGGCGGAAATTATTATTTATCTTAGTACTGCACAAACGTGCAGCATTAGTTGTTACAATATTGGGTGATCTGATGGACATGAAAGAAGTGAAAACTATGAGATCGTCGTATGATGAGCTCAGGGAACTTGTGAAAAAGAAATGGCCCGAATCATTGAGTGCGGCATCCGAGCGAAGTGATCGGGTATTCGCGACCGGTATGGATGCTTTCGATTCCCTCTTCCCAGGAAAAGGGATCCCACTTGGGCAGCTTGTTGAAATCACCGGTAGCCTGTCATCGGGTAAGACAAGTTTTCTCTTCAGAATTCTTGCGGCGCTCACAAAGAAACAAATCGCAGCATATCTCGATTTCAGCAATTCATTCTTCCCATCTGCGGCTGAGTCGTCTGGAATCGATCTCAGCCGGATATTGATTGTCAAATCGAATGATATTCGCGAGGGATTGCGTGCTGCGGAGTTGATCCTACGGCATGAAATCGCAAGCTGTATCGTATTCGATCTGGTCAAGAGCCGGGGAATTCTTCCGCTTGCGATGATGCACAGGCTGCGTCAGAAGACCCTGAAAGCGGGATCGATAATCATATTCCTGACAGAGAACAATTCGGAGATCATCCCGACGAGCATGATCGCGCTCAGGATTGAAATAGAGAGGATCGGCAGCACTCGGCTTGTCGCTACGGTCACAAAGAGCAGGATTTCGAAAAAAGGTTTTAGAGTGGAGTTGGTTGCATAGATGCCTAAAAGATTCGCATGCGCATATATACCGGATTTCCCGCTGGAGATAATCTTCAGGGAGAAGCCGTCGCTCTCCTCAAAGCCTGTCGCACTCACTGTAGAGTGTTCCGGACAGGAGAGAATCATAGAACTGAGTGACAGAGCTGCAAGGGCTGGAGTACGGAGATATATTCAAAAGTTGTGGATAGAATAGAATGAGCGTATCCTCTTAATAGTAAACAAGAGAACTCGGGTTTATCCGAGCAGGAGGACACGCTCATGAGGAATAGTAATGTAAGTAATTTGGAAAGTCGAGTGGAAA
>JAHJOQ010000155.1 GCA_018820315.1 Candidatus Zixiibacteriota bacterium
AAATAGAGGCAAAGGTAGATTGGCGCTTCACCAATGAAGATGCCAGGATTAAACTAAAGAGATTGTATCCTACATTATGTGGTTGACGGGACACTAGTGAAGAAGCTCTCAGATACTGAGGTAGAGGGAGGACGCAAAGAGATGTCGGACCGACTATTCTTTCCTGAATTATTCAATTGCCCTCACTGTAATGAACCTCTGGAATTGACACTCGAGGCCAGAGAGTGTTCATCATTTCAATGCCCATATTGTGACAAATTGGTGTTGAGCAAAGAAAAGCCGGTAGTGTCAACCGATATGGCCGATCAAGATGCCATGAACGAAAGAAGCGAGCCAGTATCGTCAAAAGAAAAGTGTGAACAAGATCCTATTTCAATTGAAGACGTTAAGCCTTCTTCAAGTGTTCCGAAACTGATAGACGCTCTGACGGTACCCATTCTTACGATAGGAACTTTCCACGGACTTCAAGCTTACCTCAACTCGGATTCGGGCTCACTGCAGATCGAACTGGGACTTGGAATGTTCCTCAAGTTGCTGTTCATCTATGCGACATTCTATGGAGTTATCATGAGGCCCATACTGAAAGCTATTTTTCGGAAACAGGCTGACACTCCTGAGGTACACGCCAATGAGAAGAAGACGGCCCCAATTCAAAAACCGACGAGTGGAACCCTGGCATGGCGATGTGCTTGTGGCGAAGTTAACCTAAAGTCGGCTGGCAGCTGTCGGAAGTGTGGAGAGCTCAAACCTCATCCAGTCGTTCAAAGCGAGGAGGATGTATGATTTTCACGAAGAGCATAGTTGCGTGTATCGCGACTACATGATGGGGGCGTATGCGCTAATTGAGTCGACGCTTGGTGAGGGCCAAGCCAGTGCACTCTCCCTATGCTGGGATGGCATCGGTGGTTGGAATGGTGCGACCGGCGGAATCCAATTCGATTGAAGGAGGACGGTTTTATGGGCTTGTTTCGGAAGCTGTTCGGAGGACGTGACGCGGGCGGAGGTAAGTCGTGGGAAGAACTTAATACTGAAGGTGCCAGAGCAATCCAGGATGGACGTGATTCTGACGCAATCAGACTACTAAATTCCGCGATTAGGTCGTGAGAACGGCAGGTGAGACACCGCAACTTGCGTCTTCACTTACAAACCTGGCGGTCGCGCTGGACCGAAAGGGCGACTATGGCAAAGCCGAGACCTCGTTCAAGGAAGCTCTTCGGATTGTAGAAGCGACTCGCGGCAAGGAGCATCCGCGCACTGGTAGTGTTCTGAATCTCATGTCTCAATTCTATTTTCCACGGGGAAATGCCGAGCTTGCGAAGGAACTGATTGACCGTGCATGTGCGATCTAAGAGCGTCGACGGTAGTGGCAGAATAGTTGAGATCTTCTGAATCGCTCACAGCATAAATCGAAAACGCAAAGTCTGGACGTCTTGGTTCTGTACGTCTTCAGACAAAGTGGACAGGTTGTGAATGGAAGTTGAGCCACGTTCTGGACTTGCTTGACATTTTTTTAATAAGGACGCCCTTGGCTATCGGCAAGAATTCAAATGCATAAGCCGCTGCAACGCAGCGGCTTAAAGTCAATGGCGGGGTTGACGAGACTCGAACTCGCGACCTCCTGCGTGACAGGCAGGCGTTCTAACCAAACTGAACTACAACCCCGGCTAGATCCGTCGAATATGTCTATATCCATTTGGGCGATACTGGAATCGAACCAGTGACCTCCTGCTTGTAAGGCAGGCGCTCTAAACCAACTGAGCTAACCGCCCGATATCATCAATCGGCTACCTTTCGCTTGTCCTTCCAAATTATCGCCGCAGGGATAATAACACAGTATCCCAGCACAAGCAATATCGGCGCAAGAGTGTCGGAACCTAAGGACAATGTTACAAATCCAAGAATCACTGCAAGAAGTCCCAGGGCGAACAGCATCATATTCGGCTTACCGAATGGCAGACTGTATGACTGTCTGCTCGGCTTATTGGCTGGTGCCGCCGGAGCGGCCTTTTTTCCCTTCTGCGCCATAATGACGCAATAGAATAACAATTTCCCCCGAATTGTCAAGCGGAAACAATCCACGAAAACGGCTAATTGACAGATTCCATGCCCCCATTTTACAGGTTGACAACGGGGACATTCTCTCGATATTGTCCAGCATGGCAATTCATGGATTCCACATCCGACATACTGACGAGACCGTATGATAGAATTCCCGATCAGCGGTGTCGAGACATACTGGTGGCTACCGGTAGTTGTCGCTTTTGTGATTTCCTGTTTTACTTCGATGGGAGGGCTTTCCGGCGCGTTTCTGCTTCTTCCATTTCAGATGAGCATCCTCGGATTCACCGGTCCTGCGGTCAGTCCGACCAACCTCGTCTATAACATTGTGTCGATCCCGAGCGGTGTTTATCGATACTATCGCGAGAAACGTATGGTCTGGCCGCTCACATGGACAATTGTCCTGGGAACAATTCCGGGAGTGTTCCTCGGAGTCATCATACGAGTCGAGTATCTTCCGGACCCGACCGCATTCAAGCTCTTTGTGGGGCTGGTGCTGCTATATCTCGGAATCAGACTCTGTCTGGATATCCTGAAGAAATCCAAGTCCTCATCGAACAATAGTGCCTCCGGCGAAAGGTTCGAGGTATCGCCGCTGGAATTCAACATCCGACGAATCGGCTACGAATTCGAGGGGGAGCAGTATTATGCATCTTCGATCGGGCTGTTTGCGCTGAGTTTCGTTGTCGGGATAGTCGGAGGCACGTATGGCATCGGCGGCGGTGCGATAATCGCACCGTTTCTTGTTGTCGTGTTCGGTCTGCCGGTTTATACAGTCGCCGGGGCCGCTCTCATGGCGACGTTCGTGACATCGATTGCGGGAGTGTTTTTCTATTCGGTGATTGCTCAATTCTATGCCAATACCGGTCTTGCGATCGCACCCGACTGGCAGCTTGGCGCGCTATTCGGGATTGGCGGATTTGCCGGCATGTATGTCGGCGCACGGTTGCAGAGATATATGCCTGCGCGCGTGATCAAAGTGCTGATCGCAGCCTGTTTGTTGTTTGTGGCCGGGAAGTATGTAATCGGATATTTCCTGTAGGGCAGGATTCCCCGAAGCCTGCCGCGCAGAATCAGATGGCAGGCTTGAGAACAATCCTGCCCTTGTAAAGTCTATACAACATCAGATAGATTGTGACGCCGCTGACGGAGACGAACATCCAGACCGGCCAGAGATATCTTGTGATTCTCTTGTGCTTGTCAAACCTGCCACGTAATGCGAATACCACCGCTGCTATGATGAACGGAACCATGAGGGCGGCAAGGATGACATGCGGGATCAGGATCGTGAAATAGACCGGGCGCGTCCAATCGTGATATGAATACGGCACCGAACCGACCTGCTGGTGATAGATCAGATATGAAATCAAGAAGAGGGCAGAGGTGATCAGCGCAGCTATCATGAATTTCTTGTGGATGTCCGGTTTCTGCTGCTTGATTCTGATAAAACCTAACAGAAGCAGAATCGCACTGATACTGTTCAGGATCGCATTGAGTGTCGGGAGGTCTGCGACTCCCATCACATCTCCTGTGCAAGTTGCTTGATATGCATTTTCAGCAGTTCCATGCCGGCATTATCTTCGGGCTGATAGTAGCCTCGTATCATACCATCAGCATCAACCAAAACAAACCGAGTGCTGTGTTCGCCCGGTAGATCTCCTGCAAGCAGAAATCCCTTCTCGTAAAGATCATTCACTTTGTCCATCTCTGCGCGCAGAAACACCCAGCCGTTGTCAGTGACTCCGAATTTCTCAGCGTATGCCTGCAAAGTTTCGAGCGTGTCACGCAACGGGTCGACCGATATCGATATAAAGCGAATCTTCTCCGAGCTTCCGTAGAAGTGATACAAATCGGACATCACGGCGCTCATCATGGGGCAGGGTCCGGGGCAGTTTGTGAATATGAAATCGACAACGTTGATCCTGCCTTTCATCTTGTCCAACCCAAACGGCACACCGCTCCGCTCGGTGAATTCAAAATCGGGGAGTTCAGCCATCACCGGAATCGCTTTTCTCGATGAGTCCGCTTGATTGACGATGAATGCCGCGGCTGCAGTGAGAACGATCACGACAACCGTGAAAATGAGTATATCCCGCATGAATTCTTTGGCACTGTTCATGATATCCTCCTATGCCCTCTTCAGCTCCGAATAGGCGAGAAGCAGCATTCCGACGAGCAGGCTCGCCGCCCAGAGATGAAAAACCTGCATCAGCGCCGGAACTCCGACCAGCATTAGCGATAGCCCGATCATGATTTGAACGATGGAGAGGATCATCATTCCCCGGATTGTCTTGCTGATGATCGGCGACGGGTTCTTGCTGCCGCGCAGGATTCGAGAGCCGACAAGCCATACCAGAGCCATTGTGAGAAGTCCGACCGCTGTGTGCATCAGGGTGATTCCCTCAACTCTCTGCAATATCTCCGCCGCGTTCAGCAGTGGGAAATTCTCCTCGATGACCTCGATTGCAGATCTCACCTGAGTACCGACTATTATCTGAGTTATTGTGACCAGCCAGACGATACCGATCCAGATGTGGGATTTAGCGGGGTACGAAGCGCCTTTCGATGCGTCAGGATTTTCGACATAGAACGCTTGCTGTGTGACATAGATCATAAGACTGACGATTATGAAAGCAAGTCCCATATGCACCGACACGATAATGGGCTGCAGATCTGATGCAACGACCTCACCGCCTTGCCAGCCCTGGAATGCCACCAGTAATGCGGCGATAATAGATGGATAGACTATTTTCGGGACTTTTCTATAGTGGATGACGGCCATGATAGCTGTCGCAAGTATGAGAAATCCGACTGCGACTCCGCAGAGTCTGTTGAAATACTCGATCCAGGCGAGAGTGAAATTGAAAAGGCTCGGATCAATATCATGCGGCAGCTCCATCGCACTCACGGGCGGTATCCATTTGCCGAAACATTTCGGCCAATCGGGACATCCGAGTCCCGCGCCGGAAACTCTCACAAGGCTGCCTATGAATATGAGTAGATATGTGGCGGCGGTGGTTATGAAAGAGAGTCGTAAGAAACCCTTCATGATACTCTCCGAATCTGTTTTGTGTGCTATCGGGTTTGTGAGGATGCCTTTGACGCAATCATTGCGAGCGAAGCGTGGCAATCTTCACGTCTTACAATAGCGTTGATTGATGCAGAGATCGCCACGTCGCTCTGCTCCTCGCGATGACGGTTTCTGCGATACTTGTGGCTCTTTCAGCAAACCCGTTCGTCTGTGATCCTGAATGTGAACCTAATTGCATAGGAGGCTACTTTCCACTAAAATAATCATCTTACTGTGATGAGTCTGGCTGTATGCTGTCGTGTGGGACGGAATGCATACCTCTGGATGAGTCATCATACATTGCGGCGTTCTCACGTATCGGTTTAGCTTCGATCTGATAGATTTGATCTCGCTCCATCGTGTCGAACATCGTGAACACAATAAAGATCGCCAGGAAGAGAATGGCACCGAGGAAGACAATCAAGTAGAGTTTGCTGTCGTACTTGAGGTGCATGAAGAAGAGCGCAACAAGCGTAGCCTTAATAGACGCTATCAGCAGCGCAACGACAAGATTCCAACCACCGAAGTGTATGAACGATATTGCTACCGTGACAAATGTGAGGACTATCAAGACCGCGCCGACAGCAAGATATAGTCTCAGTGGCAAGACATGATTCGCGTGTTCAGCTTTGGAAGCGCTCATTCGTGCCTATCCAATCAGGTAAAACAGTGGAAACAGGAAAATCCAAATCAGATCGACCAGATGCCAATACAATCCGCCCATCTCGACCGGAGTATAATAATCTGATGAATATTTCCCCTTAATCGTATTTCTAAGCATCCAGCTCAGGTATCCGATACCGCCAATAACATGCAGCCCGTGCAGACCGGTCATCATGAAATATATGCTGAAGAAGACATGAGGGTTCGTGCCCTCTACACCCTGAAATGTATAGTATTTGCCCGGAAGCTGTCCGAGATGAATTTTGTGGCTGTACTCGAAATACTTCACGACCAGAAACACCAACGCGAGTACGATAGTGATGGTCAGTAGCCTCGCGGCGTTCTTCTTGTCGTTTAACTGAAGAGAGCGAATTGCCAAAGCGACCGTGAGAGAGCTGGATATAAGCACAATTGTGTTGAGTGTCCCGAGCTTGACATCGAGAAACAGGTGAGCATTGTGGAACATGTCGGGGTTCCATGTCCGGTATATGGAGTAAGCCACAAATAGTCCGCCAAAGAGCAATATTTCTGTCAGCAGAAAGAGCCACATTCCGAGTTTAGCAGACTCTCTCTGCTGGCCAGCATCGCTGAAATGATGTGCCAAATGCGTGTTGTCTGTGTGCGATTCACTCATAAGCTACTGAGATTTCAATCTCTTTGGACATCAATCTTGTCATAGTCGTACGGGCCATGGATTATCTTCGGTGTCTCTGCGAAGTTGTACGGCGGGGGAGGAGACGGCGTTGTCCATTCGAGTGTTAGAGCTCCCCACGGGTTCGGACCGGAGCGTTTGCCTCTGTACAGGGAATGAATCAAGTACGCCAGCATGACGATGAAACCAAGGCCGAGTATCCAGGAACCGACGGTCGAGAAAGCATGCAGCTGCTGGAATTGATCGCGATAATCGAAATAGCGGCCAGGCATTCCTCTTGTTCCAAGAATGAACTGAACGAAGAAAGTCGCATTGAAACCGATGAATATCAGGGCGCATGCCAGCTTGCTCCAGAAGACACTGTACTTCCTCCCGAACATCTTCGGCCACCAGTAATGCAGCCCTGCAATGAACGCCATGACTGTACCGCCCATCATAACGTAATGAAAATGTGCGACTACGAAATACGTGTCATGCAGATGGATGTCGACTGATAGCGCGCCGAGGAAGATTCCGGTCAGTCCGCCAATCGTGAACAGCACGAGGAACGAGAGAGCGTACAGCATGGGTGTATCGAGACTGATCGAGCCTTTGTACATAGTCATCACCCAGTTGAACACTTTGATACCTGATGGGATACCTACCAGAAATGTCAGGAACGAGAATATCATCGCTGCGATTTCAGACTGACCGCTGGTGAACATGTGGTGTCCCCAGACGAGGAAGCTTACAAGCGCGATGCCCAAGCTCGAATAGGCGATTGCCTTGTATCCGAAGATTTTCTTATGCGAGAACACAGATATCAATTCGGAAATTATCCCCATCCCCGGCAAGATCATAATGTAGACCGCTGGATGAGAGTAGAACCAGAAGAAATGCTGAAACAGCACCGGATCGCCCCCCATCGCAGGATCGAATATACCGATTCCAAAGAGTCGTTCGAGCATCAATAGGGCAAGAGTGATTCCGAGAACCGGCGTGGCAAGTACCTGTATGATTGCCGTTGCGTAGAGTCCCCACACAAAGAGCGGAAGCTTGAACCAGGTCTGGCCGGGAGCTCTTAACCTGTGTATTGTAACGATGAAGTTGATCCCGGTGAATATGGATGAGAATCCGAGTATAAATGCTCCGAGAGTCATCGAAATCACAGACGTGTTTGTCTGCGTGCTGTAAGGCGTGTAGAAAGTCCATCCGGTATCTGCTGCGCCGGAGATGAGTGAGTAGAGTGCAAAGCAGGCGCCTATGACATAGATATACCAGCTTGCGAGATTCAGGCGGGGGAATGCAACGTCTTTCGCGCCAAGCATCAGAGGCAACACGAAATTGCCGAGAGCCGCCGGAATACCGGGTATTATGAAGAGGAAGATCATTATCGCGCCATGAAGCGTGAACATCTGGTTATATGTGTCGGGCCCCATGATGTCGGGTCCAGGTCTGAAAAGCTCCAGGCGAATCAGCATCGCAAAAAACCCGCCCAGGAAGGCTGCGGTTGTGATGCCGACCAGATAGAGCACTCCTATACGCTTGTGATCGAGTGTAAGAAGCCACGACTTCAAACCTTTTGGGTGTCTGAGAAAGCTCAGATCGAGAGCTGAATCTGTACTGCTCATGGATTCTCCCACCTGTTATTTCAAAGACTTGATATACGCGATGAGCGCGTCGATCTGCTTATCCTTCAGCAAGCCTTGATACGTCGGCATGATCGGCTGGAAGCCTTTGACGACCTTTGCCTGCGGCTCCAGAATCGATTCCCGCACATAATTCTCATCGACTACGATTTTCTTGCCATCGGCCATTTCTGTCTCGTGTCCGAAGATTGCCTTGAAACTCGGCCCTATCTTGGGCATGCCGTCTGTCGAGTGGCAAGTGTAACATGCCTTGGACTTGTACAACTGCTCACCGAACTCGATTGGCGTCGACCCCTCGCCGGAGCCTGATCCGGCATCGAGCCACTCTGCAAAATCCCGATCGCTGACTACCTTAACAGTCCCGATCATCTCTGAGTGCGATCTTCCGCAATACTCGGCGCAATAAAGATCATATACACCGACGTTCTTAGCCTCGAACCATGTTATAGTGTATCTATTCGGAAGCACGTCCATCTTGATCCTGAACGATGGCACGAAGAAGCTGTGGATCACGTCCCGCGATGATAGCAACAATTTGATCGGTTTGTCGACCGGCACAACAAGCTCATTGACACTTGTGGCCCCCTCGGCGTAATCAAACGACCAGAACCATTTCTGGCCGGTGACTTTCACCTCAATAGCGTCTTTAGGTACAATGTGCATTTTCATGTACGATTTGAATCCCCAGCCGAAGATAATCAGAATGAGAATCAGTGGGATTACTGTCCAGGCCACTTCGAGAGCTGTATTGTGGGACACTCCGGAAGTCATCTCGGCAGCACCTTCGCGACGGCGGTATCTGTAGATGAAGAAGGCTGTCG
This sequence comes from Candidatus Zixiibacteriota bacterium, assembly GCA_018820315.1. Lineage (NCBI taxonomy): Bacteria > Pseudomonadati > Candidatus Zixiibacteriota > Candidatus Zixiibacteriota bacterium. The sequence continues at coordinate 8,893 of JAHJOQ010000155.1, forward strand.
CAGCCACGATGAGCACGAAGAAGAATATTGACATGTACAGGATGAAATAGAACAGAGAGTCAACTTCACCTGAAATAGTCGATTGCCCGGGGGGCATGAAGATTGTGCCGGTTGTATCCATACTGTATCAGGGCCTCAGAGTTGAACTTCCTGCCGGTACGCGTGTTCGCGCTCGCTTGCGTCTTTCCTTCATCCAGAGCGCTCCGATCAGCAAACCAAGCAAGATCAGTGTCAAGGCACCGCCGAGGCGCATAACATTCCCCGCGAAGACGACATAACCTTTCGCGTTTGGATCATAATGGTAGCAATAAAGAAGGAGCTTATCGAGAGTCGATCCGATCTTGCCTTCGGAAGCTTCAAGAAACGCGAGCCTTAAATCACGCTCCTCGAAATTTATACCATACAGGTAACGCGATATCTTGCCGTCCGGGGTCAGGACATATGCGACCGCCGGATGCGCGAACTGCTGATTCTCTTCATCGAAGAAATATTTGAATCCTACAGCATCAGCTAATGCCTTTGAATGCGATTCCTCGCCCACGAAAAATGTCCAGCCATTCTCTGCACCGGGACGGTTCAGGGCTTTTAGATAGTTTGCTTTCTTTGCAGCAGCGAGATCGTATGTCTCCCGTGGATCAAAGCTGACCGCAAGCACGCGGTACTCATTGCCCGGAAGCCACGCAAGTTGAGCAATTCCTTCATTCAGACCGTTAAGAATGAGGTTGCAGAGCATCGGGCACGAATAATAAACAAGAACCAACAAAACCGGCTTGCCATCATTGAAATACTGCGCGAGGGCTACTGTGTCTCCGATGTCGTTGACAAAAGTCAGATCGAGAGGAATGTACTCGCCGAGTTTTTCTTCGACATCGATATTGCGCAGATCATCAGGATTCTCCTGAATCACTTGCGCCGAGACGGTCGACGACATCATCAGGAAAAACAAAAAGAATGCAACTTTCACTATCATATCTCTATTTGCCTTTAGAGAAAGCTTCATTTGCCTCGATCTCCATCGCCCTGTCTATCGGGACTCGGAAGATGCCCTTGTCGGCATTAATTACTCCGTATGAATTCAGAATCTCATCCTCATGTGCCCTGACCTCGCGCAGTTTGGATGATTCAGGGCTCAGAACAGTCTCATAGATGAGAGTCTCCTTTGTATACAGGAAGTACTCGCTCAAGAAGACCACTATTGCGACGATAATGACAATCCCCACGATCGAAACACCGAATATGAATTTGAGATTGGCATCGCTCTTCTCGTAGCCTGAGCTGTCTTGATTCGTGTTGTGATTACTGTCTGTCATGATTCAATCTACATGTTCGTAAACTTGATTGAAGCCCCGAGTCTCGGATCGGTGACCGGCACTACCGCGTTCGATGTGAATGTGCGCCAGAATACCGAGATGAAGAGTCCCGTCACGGCAAGCAGGCTCGCCGCATCCATCCATGATAGCTGCACGTTGTCGTGCGACAGATTCGGCAACACCAGCCAGTAGACATCGATCCAGTGCATAGCAAGCAGCCAAAGCGCCATTATTGTCATCATTCCAAGACTTCGTTTGGCTCCTCTGGTAATCATTATGAAGAATGGCACGGTGAAGTGTCCTATCGGAATGAGGAGACTTATGATTTTCCAGGAGCCGACCCATCTATGATGATACCAGATCGTTTCTTCTGGGATATTCGCGTACCAGATCAGAAGATACTGCGAAAATGCGATGTACGCCCAGAAGATCATGAATGCGAACATCAATTTACCGAGATCGTGGTAGTGCTCAGTCGTAACCTCATTTTTCAGGATGCCATGTTTTCTCAGATAGATAAATGCAAGCGTAATAAACGCGACTACTCCCAGCAGTCCTCCGGAAAATACATATACACCGAATATTGTCGAATACCAGTGTGCATCAAGCGACATCAGCCAGTCGAAGCCTGCAAATGTCACCGTAATCGCAAACAAAATCATACCTGCCGCGCCGATCTTGCGAATCTTCCTGACACGCTTCTCATCAAAACCGGCGTCCTGTGCAATCGATGCTCTGTGAAGCATCCATGCCAGCAGGGACCAGACGGCGAAGTAGATCACGCTGCGTACAATGAAGAAGCCTGTGTTGAGATAAGCCGATTTGCTCTGAAGAAGTTTATCCGCAGCGACTGCATCGGCATGACTCCAATGATAGAGATCGTGAATTCCGAAAATCACCGGTATGAAAAGAATCGCCATCAGCGGAATTGTCATCATGATGCTTTCGACAAGCCGCCTGATGATGATGCTCCAGACCGCATTTACGAGATGCTGCAGCATGACAAAGAATAGACTGCAAAGAATGATTGTTATCCAGAATGAATATGCTGTCAGGTACGAGTGGAAGAACTGTTTCGAATCGATGAAATAGGCGGCAACGCAGAGCGCAGCTCCCAGTACGCCGACTATGAGCGAAATTCTTCCCACGCTGCCCGGGGACTTGAATCGATATGTCTCTTTGTCGAATTCCATAATGTCGCAGATCTCACTTCAAATTCGTGCGCTGCTCCTGCGGAACATCCTCGATCGTAGCATTCTGGCTTCGCTGGAGCGCTCTCAGATATGCAATTATCGCCCACCGGTCCCTGACCGGTATCTGTTGACGATATGACGGCATATTTCTGATGCCGTTCGTCACCACATCGAAAACATAGCCATCCGGAATGTCGCGGAGCCTGTCTGAATGAAATGTCGGAGGCGGTACGTAGCCTCTTGACAGCATGATTCCCTGACCATCGCCGGTTCGTCCATGACAGGGTGAGCAATAGATGTCAAATCTCTCCTGACCCCGTTTCAGGAGTTGCATATCCGTCAGTACAGGTGATATCTTGACCGTGTCGCCCGATTCATCAATGCCCGTGTAATAGCCGGCATCCTCACGCAGATCCCCGCGTGCAACAGTGCCAGGGATGGGTTGCCGCATGGCCGAGCCATCTTCAAAGAACTTGTTCTCTTCCTGAGCCTTATACTTTGGCTGACTGTCCATGTCGGGCACCAGGTGAATCGGCGGCTTTTCTGACGGTCTATCTCTGAAACACCCGGAAGCGACCGTAATTAGTGCAGCCATTACCACTACTACTGCCAGCCTAATACATCTATTACGTTTCATCGTCAATCTTCCAATACCTCGATGTTCGTTCCGCCCGATGACTCGAGCAATGAGACAATCATGTCCTGATCGAACAACTTATCTGTAGAGTCTATGCATACGAAAAACCCATCGTCCGTGACCTTGGCAAACCGCTCCGAATTGAAAGCCGGGTGGTTCAGCATTGGCAGTCGACTCAACGCGAGCATTCCAACTACTGCGGATATCGCTCCGAGCAGCACTGCCATGCCGAATGTCACCGGCACGAATGCCGGATAACTGAAGAACGGCTTGCCGGCGATCACAAGCGGGTAATTGACAGCGCTTGTCCACCACTGCAGAAGGATTCCGCCGAGCGCACCACAGATTGCGAGTGAGCCGACTATCCATCCAAGAGGCGAGCGCTTTGCGCCCATCGCCGAGTCCATCCCATGAATAGGGAAGGGTGAATGGCAATCGAATCGCTTATAGCCGGAATCTCTGAGTTTCCTGGCTATGTCTATGAGTGCCGCCGGATTCTCGAATTCGGCCAATATACCTGCGGTTTTCTTCACTGCACTGTTCATCATGCTCTGCCTTCTTTCGCGGCAGGGCTGTGACTATCGTAATGATGAGGATCAGCCTGAGGCAGTACGCCTTTCACTTCCGCCATAGCAATCATAGGCAGTACCCTGATGAACAAAAGGAATAGTGTCAGAAACAGACCGAATGATCCAATGAATATTCCGATGTCGAATATCGTCGGGGAGAAATAATCCCAGCTCGATGGAAGGAAATCATTTGCCAATGAGCTGACGACAATTACGAATCTCTCGAACCACATGCCGATATTTACAAAGATCGAGCAGATGAATAGTATCACCGTGCTTTGGCGGACTTTCTTGAACCAGAATAGCTGCGGCACGATCACATTGCATGAAATCATGATCCAGTAACCCCATGCGTACGGTCCGAATGCTCGATTCATGAAAGCGAACTGCTCATATACGTTACCGCTATACCACGCGATGAAAAACTCGCAACTGTATGCATATCCGACCATCATGGCAGTGACCAGCATGATCTTTGCCATTTTGTCGAGATGGCTCATTGTTATGAAGTCCTTGAGTCCGAATAGTCTTCTTGCCGGGATTGCCAGACTCATCACCATCGCGAAGCCGGAGTAAATCGCACCTGCCACGAAGTATGGCGGGAATATCGTCGTATGCCAGCCGGGCAGAATGCTTGTAGCGAAGTCTGTGCTGACTACGCTGTGCACCGACAACACTAACGGCGTGGAGAGTCCTGCAAGGAGAAGGTATGAGAGTTCGTAATGTTTCCACTGGCGATTGCCACCACGCCAGCCAAGCGAAAAGATTCCAAATATGAGTTTGCGCAATTTCTTCTTGGCGCGGTCCCGAAATGATGCAAGGTCAGGCACGAGTCCGACATACCAGAACAGAGCCGAGACTGTGAAGTAAGTGCTAACCGCGAAAACGTCCCAGATGAGCGGGCTGCGGAAATTAGGCCATATCGACATCTGATTCGGAAACGGCATCATCCAGTATGCCACCCATACGCGGCCTACGTGAATGCCGGGGAATATCAGCGCACAGATAACGGCAAAGATCGTCATCGCTTCGGCAAAGCGGTTGATCGAAGTTCTCCAGCGCTGCCTGAAGAGGAACAGTATGGCGGAGATGAGCGTACCCGCGTGACCGATACCGACCCAGAAGACGAAATTGACAATCGCCCAGCCCCATGCAACCGGAACCTGCAATCCCCAGATGCCGATGCCTTCAGAGATCAGATAGCCGATCAGGCCGAAGAAGATGAGCATGACGGATGTCGTCGCGCCGAATACCAGGAACCACCACGGCGGAGTCTTCGCCTCGGCGATTCGGCTGATACGATCGGTCACAGAGTGGAACGTCTGGTTGCCTGCAATCAGAGGTGGTTCCGGCACGCTGTGAAACTCTCTTTCGCTCATAGATGTCATGTGATTTTCTTCTGTGCCTTCTTCAACTCAGGATTCGGATTTCCAAGTTTCGCCAGATACGATGTCCTTGGCCGCGTGTTAAACTCGGCCAGGACTTCGTAATTTCGATCCAGCTTCTTAAGTCTTGCCACTTCGCTTTTGGAATCTCGTATATCACCGAATTTTATTGCATCAGCCGGGCACGCCTGCTGGCAGGCCGTTCTTATCTCGCCGTCACCGACATTGCGGCCATCTTTCTTCGCTTTGAATTTCGCAGAGTTTATCCTTTGAACACAGAACGTGCATTTTTCCATTACTCCGCGCGAACGGACTGTAACATCAGGGTTTTGCGCCATCTTAATAGTATCAGCCAGGTTGTTTGTATAGTTGAAAAAATTGAAACGCCGCACTTTGTAAGGGCAGTTATTCGAACAGTAGCGCGTTCCTATGCAGCGATTATAGACCATCACATTCAGACCTTCACGGTCATGCACAGTTGCGTTGACCGGGCAGACCGTTTCGCACGGTGCCATCTCGCAGTGCTGGCACGCCACCGGCTGGTGAACCATTTCAGGTGACTTGACTTCGCCGGTGTAATATCGATCGACTCTGATCCAGTGCATCTCTCGCCCGTTTCTCACCTGCTCCTTGCCGACCAGCGCGATGTTGTTCTCACTCTGGCAAGCGATGGTGCATGCTCCGCAGCCGATGCATGCATTTAGGTCTATTGTCATGCCCCACTGATAACCTTTGTCGTATTTGTGATCATCCCAGAGTGATTCGAGAGGCGGATGTTCGACCATCTCCCGGGCAAACTCCGGATCAATCCTGTACTCGGTCAGCGTGCTTTCTCGCACTATTGGACGGCCTTCCATGCTGCCGTGATCCTGAGTATTCGCAAGCCCCAGCTTTCTACCTGTCTTGAATATGCTCGCTCCGCCTACGAACCAGAGTCTGTTTCTGGTTCTGAGTCGATAGGCGTTTGATCCAACATTGTTGGCAACTCCACCGGCGGAAGTTCGTCCGAAACCGAGTTCGAGGACGATTGACTTGTCCGCGACTCCCGGCACGATCCAAACGGGAAGATCAACTTGGCGGCCATCGACCGAAAGCGTGATAATATCCTCGTTTGCGACGGCGAATTCGCGCGCGCTCAACTCACTCATGACCGCGGCGTTGTCCCATGAAAGCTTTGTGATCGGATCGGGAAGTTCCTGCAGCCAACCGTTGTTTGCGAACCGGCCATCATGAACCGACGGCGAGATTTTGAATGCAATTTCTATGGTTGAATCAGATTTCGATTTTTCGAATGGCTCTCTACTCAGCAGGCTGGCAACGTTTTGTTTTATGACTCTAGCGTCTAAGTCGTTTGAAGCATCAGTCTTGATTACGCCGTCATGCAGCGCCCTGCGCCACTTCTTCTCGAATCCAGCGCCCGTCCAGATTTCCTGCCAGGTTTGCCGAACGATATCGTAGCCTCTCGCATCGATTCCTGTGGCGAGAAGCATCATCATCTCTGCACTGCTGTGCGCGCCGAATAACGGCTCGATCATGGGCTGAATGAGGCTCCGGGTGCCGTCGATTGCTGTCGCGTCACCCCAGCTTTCGAGATAATGACTCTGCGGAATGTGCCACTCGGACAATTGTGCAGTCTCATCTGCGTGAATGCCGAAATGAATCGTGTGCTGCAACTGTTTGAGAGCACCCGCAAAATCTGCATCTGCCGGAGCATTATATATCGGATTGCAGCCGAGCACCACAAGTGACTTGATTTTGCCGGACCGCATCTTGTCAACCAGATCGCTAAACTGCCTGTTTGATGGTAAGGATGTGTATGTCTGCTGAACCAACTCTATCGCGTTGTCGACATTGCCCAGCACATCGTTTATCAGAAGTATGAGTGCATGTACAGATGCCGGCTGGCGACGTCCGGCGATAACGAGCGATTTACCTCTGGCGGCAATTAAGTCCTTTGCGACAGCAGCAAGCCATTCAGTATCGAAAGCATGCGTTCTGTATGCGCTCAGGGCATCACCTATTTCGATTGCAAGTCCCTGCGATTGCATTTCGAGTGCAAGCGCTGCCGTAAACGCACCTACCTGACTGCTCCTGAGACGCAATCTATGATCGGCCATTGCGCCTGTGAGAGAATAGTCGCTCTCGACGCAATAGAGGCGATTCATGGAATCATTCACCGACTCGACTCTGCGCCCCTCGGCAAATCCGGTTGCATTTCGGATGTTGTCTGTCTCGGTGAGCAGAAAATCAGAATCGAGCGATAGAATTGTCTCAGCATTTTCAAATTTGTAAACGGGGTAGAGGGACTCGCCGGTTGCTACTTTCACACCCTCATGTATATTCTCATCGCTGGCCGGTTCATACGATACCCATTCCGCATTCGGGAACCTATCGGTAAACTGCTTTTTCAGGCGCGCAAGTGTAGGCGAGGCGAACGATTCTGACAGCACGGCGAGGCCGTTGCCACCATTAGCGTCATAAGACAAATGCAGACTGCGCCAGTACGATACGAAATCTTCCCACGATTTCTCGTTACCATTCTGAGTCACTCGCTTCGATCTATCCGGATCATAGAGACCCAGTATAGAAGCCTGCATGATGGCGTTTGACCTTCCCCGAGTCGACGGATGATCGGGATTACCTTCAATCTTGGTTGGACGTCCCTCGTTGCATTCGACCAGTAGTCCATAAGCTGCAGTGCCGAGTGGCATCGTAGTCGCATAAGTATTCGGAACACCGGGGACAATTTCTTCGGGTTGAGTAACATACGGAATAATCTTCTCAACCGGCCTGCGGCAACCTGCAACGCCCGCAAGAGCTATCGACGCACCCATCAGGGTCAGGAACTTGCGGCGAGACAGCCCCGGTATGTTGTCGTCAACAACAGAGGGGAATTCTGCTTCAAGGAATTCCTTGAACTTCGGCGTCTGCGCGAGTTGATCAAGGCTACGCCAATAGTCACGGCCAAATATCTTCAGATCATCTTTCATCTATGACACGCTGAGCAGTCGACCGGTGGATCGATGCCCTTCTCCTGCTTGACTCTCATCGCGAAATCCGCCTGATCCGACGGCGGAGTCCATTTCATATTAGTGATCTCGCTCGCAGGGCGGAGGTGCATATCGGGATTGCGGTGGCATTCGAGGCACCATCCCATACTGAGAGGCTGTTTCTGCTGAACGACTTCCATTGCAGCGACATTTCCGTGGCAGCTCTGGCAGCCGACACCTGCGTTCAGATGAACGCTGTGATCGAAATAGACGTAATCGGGAAGCTTGTGCACTCGAATCCATTCGATCGGTTTGCCGGAAGCCCAGCTTTCGCGGACTGCGAGCAGCTTCTCGTTTTCGGTCCCAATCAGTTTATGGCAATTCATGCACGTCTGGGTCGGTGGAATATTCGCCATCGGCGATTTTTCGACTGTGCTGTGGCAGTAGCGGCAATCGAGACCGAGATCTCCGGCATGCAGTTTATGGCTGTAGTCAATCGGCTGCTTTGGGCGATAGCCGACATCGGTATATTTCGGAGAGAAATAGTACTACACAAACGATACAACGACCACTATCAGGATCGGAACAGCGATGGCCGCGATTGTCGGCAGCTTGTTTGTCCATTTCGGAAACAGTTGAGCCATAGACCTATACCAACATCCCCACTACTATCCTTGTTCCGGTGATCAGCAAATTAGGCTGGCAGTGGTGCGGTGTGGTTGCTGGATTGAGTACACAGTGCATCAGATCTTAACCGACTGAGTCGGCTCGGCTTAGATCACACATTATAACGATAGTCCAGCCGCCCGAGCAGATTTTTGAATGCCGACAATTTCAGTCAATTATAAATGGGTTGCATTGTCAAGTCAAGCCAAAAATGGGTAGTGGGTCAGTTTGATAGCACATAGGCCATATAACCGACATAAGCAACTAAGTGAGGAATTCCGATGTATATATTATAAAGCGAATAGTAAAGAAAGTGCTTGCCAGATTTGAGGAATTAGTTAGGTTTATAGTGATGGAAAATATCTTCAAGAAAAGACGAATCAAACAGAATACGAAGAAGCTCATAGAGCTAATTCTGTATATTTCTCAGTCCTGCGAGAGTTCAAGGCTATTCGGTCTCACGAAGTTGAACAAAATGCTATTTGCAATCGACTTCGATACGCTTGATGAATTAGGCAGTCCCATAACGGGGGCAAGATACAAGAAAGAAGATCACGGCCCAGTCGCATATCCACTCATGCCTATACTCAAGAAACTTCAGGAATCTGGTGATCTGGAGGTCAGGGAAGAAAAGGTTAGCGGTAAGTGGCAGTTTAGACCAGTAGCCTTGCGGTCAGCTGATATGAGCTTGTTCACGGACGCTGAGATTGAGCAAATAAACAAATGGGTGAATAGGATGAAAGGGCTTACAGCCGTTAGCTTGAGTCGGTGGTCGCACAAACTGTCATTGTGGGAAATGGCCGATGATGAAGATTTTATACCTTATGAGCGGATATACTGGAAAATGGACCAGAGCCATCCGATAGATGAACACGATCAATCGGCAGTGGAAGAAATCAATCAATTGCGCAGAGAGGGGCTACTCGACTAACGTTTGCGCTTGACTTTCTTAATGTTAAGTAGTCGCACAATCTCCCCGACTTCGTCATTACTGACTTCAAAGTAGATTCGCAACTCACTAAGGCAATCGCGTGTGTATGGTCTATAGCAGTACACAGTAACGCCATTGATGTCGGTGGAGGCAGACGGACATCGATGAGCATATTCTGCTAAGTTGCTTTCAACGCTATTCATAATTCCCCTAAACTCATCCTCGCTGACTTCCGCGAGATGTTCTGCACAGATTTGCGTTGCCCGTCTTTCATAGTTGCCTGTCCGCAGAACAGACCGAAGTTGTTTATTCAGTCCCATTTGAATCCAATATACGATAGAGTGTTCAATGTCATCAATGTATTATACATTATTTTCTTCCGTTTTTTTAAGAGTCTGACAATATCCTCAAGATTCCACAGCTTAGCAGTAACACGTCTTCTTTCTTCGTCTTGGCATCGCGCTTTGTCAAGCAAGACAGCACGAGCGGGCAAGAAGAATGCAGATTCCTCTTGCTTTTTGACCATATTTGTCGATCTTAAAGAAGCCGGGGCCGGGAGTTGAACCCGAGTCGCTTCCTGTCAAGAGAAGTATTAGACCGCTTAACTACCCCGGCATATATGGAGAGTGACGGACTTGAACCGTCAGCATCGGGTCCAAACCCCAATGCAGTACACCCCGTACACTCCCCTCTTATCTGGCTCTGGCAAGCGCGTACGGCCTGCCAGAGCTTTCTATAATGCCTATACACCACAAGGCTTGATTTTCCTGTGGGATTCGAGTAATGGTGGCGGGCGTGCCAATGTAGAAGGCAGTGCTTCCGCAAGAAAGGAACTTGACAAGAGTTCAACAGTATTATATATAGACAAACGGAAACCGCCTTTCATTTGGATTGGGAGAAGGTTTTTGAGATTTGAGCGGGACGCGCCAACGTTCCGCTCTTCTACTTCTGTTCATCATTCTTTCTCAACAATCTCCAGCGAGAGTATCTTGCTTCACCCGTCTGCTCAAAGATAACGTTCTTTCCGTTATTCAATTCTCTCCGCAACTTGACAGACTTGAGTTCGATTCCATATTTGCTTTTCAACAAATCTCTGATTTCACCATTACTCATCCATCTGCTTTCTTGGTCAAGTAAGGTAGCGATTTTGTCTCTAAGCCCGTTCTGCGTGCGCGGGGCTTCGCTGGACGGCGTGAACGATATCTCCTGTTGTCCTTGTGCTGCCATTGCCTTTCTGATCTTTTGGAGAAGTCTCTGATAATGCTCGTATTTTGCGTTCACAAATGTCAGAAAGTCCTCCAAGTCAGCAGCACTTAGTTCATTCAGATTCGACATTCTATCACCTCCTTCGTTTGATAGTATATACAACCAGTATGTCCATTGTGTTCCATTGATTCGCCATCTTATCAACTTTCTATCGAACAAAGTATCGATAGCGAATATGATAGTCAAGAACTATTTTGAGATAATTTGAGTCGATAATGGAGTATGATAGACGATGATTGTAGCGTGATGATTATTCGTCTTTATGCCACCGCGCGTTAGCGGCTTTTCGTGCGGCTTCTGACCGCTCTTTCTTGGTCAGTTTCTTGGCTCTGGCTTTCCCGCCCTTTAACCCGCCGAGTCTGCCAAGTGCTACGGCTGCGGGATTCTTTGTAGGATCGACTGGAGGGGATTCAGGTTCTTGTGTGTGGGCGTCGTTCGACAATATGCGATCATATTAGTCTAATGGTACATCCGCTCCGCTGCACGCACTTTTGGGATTCAATCCCTGCGGGCTGTCGATAATTTGCCGTACATCCCAAACCCCGTTATCGGCTTTTGCCTTGACATCTGCCTAAAAATTCGTTTATCGATAACAAAACTCCGGGAGGTCATGTATGAGAGACTATTACTACGATTTCAGGGATATATTCAAAGCTCCCCGCATAGCGCTCCATGGTAAGAATATCTATCTGCAGATGAAGAATCTGCTGGTTGGCTATATCGGCTATGGCATCATAGCGTATGTTGCGCTGTTCGTCGATGGCGTCGATCTCGGATTTGCCTGGGATGTTCACTCGTTTTTTCCGGTAGGAACGCTTGGATTGGTGTCGCTTCCGGGGAAACTGATCTGGATTGCAGGTCTCCTGTGGTTCGCAGTGTGCCTTCTGCGCGGTAATCTGGCTGTGTCCAGGACTGCCTACGAAGAAATCCGAGGAAACCTGTTCTACTCCGTCACCGAAGCCAAGTCGTTTATAAAGCAGAAGAAGGGTGTCCTCTATAAGTCGTATCTGGGTGTCATTGGATTCATCGTATTCATGATCATACTCGGCCTTATCGCCGGCTTGATAGGCAAGATACCCTACGCAGGCGAGATCAGCTACGGGCTTTTCTATGCATTCCCGTATTTTATACTATCGCTCTTCACCGTGCTGATTCTCTTTCTCTTCACGACATTCGCACTAACCGGCCCGGCTGTGTTGGGCGTCAAAGGTGAGGATACGCTGACTGCGCTTTTCGATGGTTTCTCGATGGTGACATCGCGGCCGTTGCGTTGGAGCATATTGACCGGAGCATCGCTTGTCATCGCTAAAGTTTGCTCATTCGTGCTATTCTATTTCTCATACCGCGCGTTTCAGTTCACGAATGCTACTACTAGTGTGTTCATGGGAGATAAGGGGAAACTGATATTCGAATCCGCTTTCGACAAACTGCCGGTCAGTTCACCCGTGATCAAATTCCTGAGCTATCTCTATCCCGGCAGCGATTTCGGAATCAATCTGTATCTTCTCGGAGCGTTCAATCAGGCGACCACAACCTTTGCTATCGCGAGCTATCTGATCGTGATCGGTGTCAGCCTGGTGTTTGCGTTCATAATTGCGTATTTCATCAACACAATCGTCGTGGGGCAGGTGATAGCGTTCGTCAATATCCGCCGCCAGACGCATGATGAATGTCTCGCCGAGCTACCGGAAGACGAACTCTGGGACGATTTCTCGATCGAGGAGAAGACAGAAGACACCGCCGGAGAAGAAGCTAAGACTGTAGGTTAAAACCCCCTGAGCGACGCGCGTGGCGCGAAGCGTGGTTTTGACGCTCTGCTGCAGATGTCGAATCCGCAAGGGATTCGACCTACAATCCTGAATGAATGCCGAATTAGGTTATTGCGCTAGAACTGCGCTATCTGGTGGCGGACTATCTCGCCCGATATCATGTAAATCACATCTTCGGCGATGTTCGTGGTGTGGTCGGCGATACGTTCGAGATACCGGGATACTGACAGCAATCTTATCAAACACTCAGCATCGTCGGGATGCTTCCTGATCTCATCCTGAACCTGCCGAAACATGGCTCGATTCATGTCATCAACTTCGTCGTCGGCCTCGAGCACGCTCCGGGCGATATCAGCATCCATGCTGACGAGTGAATCAATGCTCATTCGCAGCATATTCAACACTTTTTTCGACATCTGCGGAAAGTCGAAGAGTGTCTCGGTTGTTCTCTGACTGCAAAGAAAGTCTGCGCTTTGCGCGATATTGACCGAGAAATCGCCGATCCGTTCGAGATCGCTGTTCATCTTCAGAACTGCGACAATGAATCTCAGATCAACCGCTACCGGCTGGTACAGCGCGAGGATCTTTAGGCAGTCTTCCTCGACTTCCACTTCCATGCGATCGATTTCGATGTCGCCGTCGATGACTTTCCTCGCCAGTTCCTGATTTCTCTCGGAAACCGCCTTGACAGAATTGTACACGCTCTCTTCGACGAGTGTACTTATGAACGTGACTTTCTTCTTCAGCGCTTCTATTTCCTTCTGCAACAAAATTACCATCTGCTACTCTCCGATAATTATCCGAATCGCCCTGTGATATAATCTTCGGTCTGCTTTTTCGACGGCTTAGTGAATATCATCTTAGTCGGGCCGAATTCAACAAGAACTCCCTGATAGAAGAACCCGGTATAATCTGAAATTCTCGCAGCCTGCTGCATATTGTGGGTCACGATGACGATTGTGTATTTCTTCTTTAGTTCTCGAATCAGTTCCTCGATTTTAGACGTCGAAATCGGATCGAGGGCCGATGCCGGTTCATCCATCAGTACTACTTCCGGCCTGACCGCCAGCGCCCGCGCGATGCACAGCCTCTGTTGTTGCCCGCCAGAGAGCATGTTCGCGCTGACATCGAGCTTGTCTTTCACCTCATCCCACAAAAAGGCAGACTGCAAGGCGGCCTCGACAGCATCTTCGACAATGTCCTTGTCGGTTACGCCATTTACACGCAGGCCGTAGGCTACGTTAGCAAAAATAGACTTAGGGAATGGATTCGATCGCTGGAAGACCATCCCGACGCGGGTTCGCACAGTCGAAACATCTTTAATGTCATGATATATATCCAGATCATCGAGAAGTATCTTTCCCGACATCTTAGTGCCGGGGATCGTCTCGTTCATGCGGTTGAGTGTTCGCAGGAAAGTCGATTTGCCGCATCCCGACGGTCCAATCAGCGCGGTAACCTGATGTTCCCTGATATCGGTGTTTATGTCAAAGAGCACCTGGTTCGACCCATACGAGAAATTGACATTGCGGGTCTTCATCTTGTTGCCGGTTCCTACCAGCTTCCCGTCCTGATTCACCTGGAACATCGCTCTGGTCGGGCTATTCGCTGTATCATCCTGCATGTGAACGTGCCCTTCTCATTTTCGACCTTATAACAATCGCAATGATGTTGAGGAGAAATGTCAGAACAAGAAGCACCAGCACCGTGCCGTACAGGATCGGTTTAGTCGCTTCAACATCAGGTGATTGCGTCGCCATAACATATATATGATAACCAAGTTCCATGAATTGGTCATTCAATTTCGATGGAAGATACGGTAAATAGTACGCAGCGCCTGTGAACATGATCGGCGCAACTTCGCCTGCACCTCGGCTAACAGCGAGTATTCCGCCGGTGAGTATTCCCGGCAACGCCTGAGGAATAATCACTCTGACAATGGTCTGCAGCTTAGTCGCCCCAAGAGCATAGCTTGCATCTTTCAGCTCGGCAGGAATTGTGCGCAGGGCCTCCTCGGTCGCAATGATCACCACCGGGAGAGTCAGCAGCGAGAGAGTCATCGCAGCCCAAATGATCGCAGGCTGTCCCCAGACTGGCCGTCCACTGTCGAAGAAGACCGAATCAATGCCCGATCCTACGAAGCCGATGAAGAATCCGAGTCCGAATAACCCGAACACTATCGACGGTACACCTGCAAGGTTTGCAATCGCTATTCGAATCAGTCGTGTGATTTTGGAGTCAGGTCTGGTATATTCCTGCAGGTAAATCGCGGTCAGCACTCCTATCGGCACTACGGCGATGACCATCAGAATCACCAAAGCAACAGTCCCGAATACTGCAGGGAATATTCCACCCGCCTCCATCCCATTCTCAGGAGGGCTTGTCAGGAAATCCCAGCTGATAGTGCTGGCACCATGATATATAACGTTACCGATAATCACTGCCAGCATCGCAATTATTATGATAACTGCGAGAAGAGTCAGACCCTTGGACACTGTACCCGAACTGCGTGTGAGAAAGCTTGTAGGCTGTACCTCGTAATCAACAGGCGGGGGGGTGTCAGCGATTCTCGGTTCAATCATGACGACCTGCCCTGCAGCTTCAGCTTCAGCCGAGACAGAAGCAGGTCACCACCAAGATTTATGGCAAATGTGAAAACAAACAGCAGCGATCCTATAAAGAACAGCACATTATAGTGAGCTGATCCGAAGACGACTTCTGCCAGTTCTGCGGCAATTGTAGCTGAAAACGTCCTGATCGAATCGGTGAAACTGGTCGAGATCACAGCCGCGTTCCCAGAAGCCATCAACACTATCATCGTCTCGCCGATAGCTCTTCCGAATCCGAGTACAACCCCTGCTGAGATGCCGGGAAGGGCAGCAGGGAGGACCATTGTGAGTGATACCTGCCATGGATTGGCCCCGAGTGCCAGCGCTCCGTTTCTCAATGGCATCGGGACAGCCGACAATGCATCTTCAGCGACAGTGAATATGATCGGAATCACCGCAAGTCCCAGAGCTATGCCGGCAGTGAGAGCATTTAGCCGAAAAGTCAGCCCAAGGGCTTCCTGAATTACTGTGGCAAGCACAATGAGCGCAAAAAATCCCAACACCACAGATGGAATCCCTGCGAGCAATTCGATTATTGGCTTGATTATCTCGCGGAATCTGCTCGACGCAAATTCAGAAGTGTATATCGCGGCAGCAACGGCAAGTGGGACCGCGAAGAGCATCGCAACGATAGCAGCTTTGAGTGTTCCAAGAGCGAGCGGCAGCAACGAGTACTTCGGAACCTCGGAATTGGGCTGCCACGACCATTTCGGAGGCTTGTCCTTGTAATATTGCTGCTGGAATGTCATCTTATCGATGCTTGCCTCTTGCTGAACCTCCGGATCCGTGAAAATTGGGATTGATTCTTTGAAAATGAATACAAAGATCAGAAGAACCACAATCAGAGCAGAGAGGGCGCTGAGAAAGATTATCTTCTCACCCAGAAACTCCCTGATCTTCGATTTCGGCTTGAATTCGAAGTGGGACACGATTACCTCAGCAAGAGAGGACGGGCACCGTGATGGACAACGCCCGATACTCTTCAAGAATTCTACTCAACCATGTTCGCTTCAGCGAGTTCTTTCGACAGAGGAACATAACCGATGTCCTCGGCGATTTTCTGGCCGGCAGGAGAGAGTGCCCAGTTGACGAGCTTCTTCAATTCGCCAGCCGGCTTCCCGTTGAAAAACCAGTACAGTTCTCTGGAGATCGGATACGATCCATCCGTAACATTTACGATTGTAGGTTCTACAGCCGGCGACTTCTCGTCTTTCTTCACATTGGCGTATTTGACTCCCTTGGCCCAGGCGATTCCGCCGTAGCCGATGCCGTTCTTGTCTCTGGAGACTGCATTGACAACTGCTGCCGTTCCGGGAAGGGTCTGTGTCTCGTCAGCATAGTCTTCTTCCTTTAGCACATGTTCTTTGAAGAAGGCATAGGTGCCGGAGTTGTTTTCGCGGCTGTAGAGAATGATCCTGGCATCAGGACCACCGACAGCTTTCCAGTTTGTGACAACACCGGTATAGATATCTTTCAATTGAGCCAGCGTGAACTGCTTCACCGGGTTCTCTTCATTTAGATAAACAGCGATACCGTCGAGAGCGACAGAAATGCGATATGGCTCAATATTGGCCTTCTCCGCCAGCGTGTACTCTTTTTCTTTCATATCGCGCGAAGCTTCGCATATGTCAGTCGTACCGTTGAGAAGCGCTGCGATCCCCGTGCCTGAACCGCCGCCTGACACCTGAATTACCGAACCTTTGTTCAGTTTCATGTATTCTTCGGCCCATCTCTGGCCCAGCCGAACCAGCGTGTCAGAACCTTTGATGGTGATTGTGTTGCCGGCTATCACTAGTCCGAACAACAGGGCCGATGTCACTGTCATAATTACCAGATTCTTCATCATTACCATTTCCTCCGCTTTATTTACTATATCCTTGCTTGAGAACTAGCACTCTTATTGTTAGGTCTTAGTTAGGATGTAGCTAAATCTATGCTACATTCCTCACTGGAACTTCAATTGCAAATCTACTTGCAGCTTGCTGTAATCTGATTTGGCAGCGTCAAGTCCGACAGTATTTATGAAATAAGTCGCACCGAAAGCCGCATTTTTCATAACCTGCACTGAACCACCGAGTTCGTGCCCCTTCGCGTCAGTTCCTCCACCCCGGAAATCTGAATCGGTAAATGTACCGATCACCGCGTCCTTCTTCAGCTCGCGATAGTTGTACCGGAACGCCCATGATCCGGGATCTTTCAATTTCCCAACATGGCAGCCGATCAGCCAACCGGTCTTGAGGCTGTCCGCCGCCGTGTTCGTTACATAATCACCCATGACGGTCACCGGGATGTCATCAAGCTTGGTTTCTACCTGCGCAAAGAGCTCGATAAGGTCATATCCGTTTGCCAATCTGTCGACTGAATCGACGCTGTTGCCCTTCGGCTCACCATCGAAAAGGGGTTCGAACCCCTTGAGATTCCCGTAGTGGAAGAAACCTCCACCCGTTGCCACATTCGACTTGCCATCATTGAGGGCTAATTCAGCCACGCCTTGTCCGGCGCCGATCCATGAATCACCGTCGGATGAGCGTTCTTCCGCATAGAGCCCTGCCCCGATAAGCGCTATCTTCAGCTTGTCCTCGCTGTACTCATAACTGGCGGTGCCACCCTCCGGATTTAAGTCGGAGTCCCAGATAAGTTCCGATTCACCGGGCAAGAAGAAGGGATTCTTGAATTTACCGGCTGTGACCGTCAGGCCTGGAACTGCCTGATGGGTCATCGTGAAGTAAGCAAGATCCAGTACGATACTCTTGCTGGAAAATCCATCACCGAGAGTCTGATTGGTCGAAACCGGATCACTCGATCCAGTGGCCAGCTGAACGCCGACCTTGATGTTGGGGTTCACCTGCCCACTAATTCCTATGCGACCGCGAATGCGCTGCCTGTTGCGAACGTCCTTGCCCTCTTGGTCGATCATTTCATGGCGGTAACGCAGATCACCTTTCACCTTGACATTTTCCCACCACTCACTCGCCATTCCCGACGAGGTGAGCAGAGCTGAAGCCATCCATGCGATCAGTATAGTTTTCATTCTGTCGCGTCTCCTCTTCATCTGCCTTTCAATTTCACCGGTTCTTAGTTTCTGTCAGCTTATGAACCATCTTTGTGTGGTTCACCGCCAGGATGAAACCGTTCTTATGTTAAGATTCTGTTAAGCTTCAGTTAACTCTTAGTTAATTGTTTGCCCAAAGTTAGGTTACTGCAAACATGAATGTTGCGTTGTGGCCTCGTCTATTCGCGAACCGGATCAGGTCTTCAAGATTGGGAGGTGGATGGTGCAGGTTGTTCCTTCGCCAAGTGTGCTATCTATCTCAACATTACCCCCGTGCGCAATCGCTATATGCTTGACTATCGCCAAACCGAGGCCGGTTCCCCCCTGATCACGACTGCGCGCCTTGTCTACTCGGTAGAATCTCTCGAATACTCGCGAAAGATGCTGCTCCTCAATTCCGATTCCACGATCCATCACCGAGATGTCGATTGAGTCATTCGACATGGCGGCAATCACGTTGACCCCGCTTCCCCGGTCACTATATTTGATGGCGTTGTCTATGAGGTTAATGACAGCCTGCTCGAGCAGGGCATGGTCAGCCTTCACATAGAGATCGGCGCTGCATTCGAGGTCAATTGTGATGTCTTTGGAAGACGCCTGCATTGCACATGCATGGATGGCGGCTGCAAGGATTTCTCTGATGCTTGACTTTGCGAGAGTCAATCCCGATTCTGCGGCTCCCTCCTCAATCCTGGACAGACTTAAAAGGTCCTCGATGATCGTGTTAAGACGATCCGCATGCTTCCTGACGATTTCCAGGAATCGTCTGACCTCATCTTTGTCCTCGGGTGATTGATCCAGAAGCGTCTCCACGAACCCCTTGATCGATGTGATGGGAGTTCTGAGCTCGTGTGAGACATTGGCAACGAAATCTTGACGGATGTTCTCAAGCCGCCTTATCCGGCTAACGTCGTTGAGGACTATCAGTGCGCCTTTCCGATCTCCTCGCGCATCGCGCAGTGCAGTGCCGCGGACCTGAAGGTGTTTCTCGCCACCGATTCTGAGGACGATGTCGCCTTCGACGGGCTCTCCAGCCAGGACACTCTCGACCATCTGCTGTAGATCTGCGTTTCGCACGATTTCATGGAATGAACGACCACGGGCCTTCTCATTGGTCACCCCGATGAGATATTCTGCGGCATGATTCATTTCGAGCAGACGTTCCGCAGAATCGAACGCAATGACTCCTTCAGACATGCTCGATAATATTGCCTCCTGCTCATTCCTCTGTCGAGTCACCGTTTGAATACGGTCGTGGAGATCAGCGGCCATCTCATTCATAGCTTCCGCGAGAGCATGTACCTCATTGGATCCATCGACTCTCAGTTTTCTCTGAAGCTCACCTTTGGCGAAGTAATTCGCGCCGACCGTCAACCTCTCGATGGGGCTGCTGATTCTTCTGGAGATAATCAGGCTGACGACTATGATCAGCGCGGCAATGACTACGCAGCCGAATGCGATCTTTCTTCTGATACCGCCAAGTGTCCTTTCGACTGACGTGATCGGAATGGAAGTCCTCACGATTCCGATGATCTCGCCGTCACTGACGAGAGGAATAGCAACGTACATCAAAGTCTCGCCAATTGTCCTGCTGAACCGAATAGATGATCCGACTGATCCTCCCAGTGCATGTTTGATTTCCGGACGGTTGGAGTGATCGTCCATCAGAGAAGGATCTTCTTCAGAGTCTCCCAAAACTTCACCGGATGGCAGGATAACGGTGATTCTCGTTTCGGAGGCAGCGCCGAGAAGATCGCACACACTGTCCACATCAGAAGCTCGATTCTCCAGGACAGCAGTAAGAACCTGACTCTGAACCAGAGAAGCCCTGGCCTCAAGGTTGTTTGCAACATCATCTAACTGGAATTCACGTAGTTCGTTTGTAGAATACCATGCTACAGCGACAACCGATGCGAGCGTGATCAGGAGAAACGCGGGAAAGAGCTGCCAGAACATTCGCCGTCTTGCCATGTTTATCCTTTGAATCGGTAACCTACTCCACGGACTGTTTCCACGAGATGACCTTTCGAGCCGAGCTTCCTGCGCAGTCCGTGTATCTGTACATCAACGGACCTGTCAGTCACGATGGCTTCATCACCTCGCACGCCATCAACAATCTGATAGCGTGTCAATACCCATCCCGGTCGCTTGGCGAGTAGATGCAATATGCTGAATTCGGTGGGTGTCAGTTCTATCACTTTTTCGCCCACATGAACTTCGTGTCTCCCGGGGTGAATGGTGATTTCTTGCGTATTGATTACCTTTGAATTGTCGACGGCCGGTTCAGACCTTCTCCTGATTACCGCTCTGATTCTGGCAACCACAACACGGATGGAGAAGGGTTTTGTGACATAATCGTCCGCCCCAAGTTCAAGGCCGGTAACGACATCCGACTCCTCTCCCTTTGCGGTGATCATTATGATCGGCACGTCACGAGTGCTGTCACCGTTCCGGAGTCTTCTGCAGACTTCCTGTCCATCCATTCCCGGAAGCATCAGATCAAGGAGTACCAGATCAGGAACGGCAGATGCAGCGAGTTGCAGGCCACTCTCTCCGGTCTCTGCAGCGATTGTGTTGTATCCCTCGCGTCCAAGATTGTACTCGAGAAGTTCCATAATGTCTCTATCATCCTCAATAATGAGAATATTTTCCCGTGGCATCTTCAATCCTCCCACGTAATAGCAGAATCTCCGAAAAAACGCTATAGAATGCAAGTATTCTATTAGGATCGTGTTAGGAATCGGTTAGGCGAGAATTGACGAAGCGTAATGAGTGCGAGGCTCTACTGGTGAGCGTCTAAGTCTGGCCGGTGAGCTTTCTGAGTCTTTGTCTCGTGTCTGCTATCTCTTTTATCTCAATCTCCGGACTTCCCCAATACTTGAGCACCTCTTTGTAGGCGGCAATTGCATCTGCAGTATTTCCCAACCCCTCGTCTGCGACACCGGTATAGTAGAGCGCAAGCAAATATTCGAAGCCATCAGTCGCTTCGTATACGCCGGACAGGATCTCCTGAAGGACTTCCTTCCCTTTCTGATACTGTCCGCTCGCAACCAGAACAATCCCCAGTTCTCTAAGATTGCTGGTACTCTTCTGATTGGATTGATTCATCATATTCTCGAAGCCCTGTATCAAAGCGTTCGTATCCGCAGCGGCTCTCGCATTGAAAATCATCTCGAAATTGTCGGTGATGTCCCACATTTCCGACGGCAGCCTCTTCTTGAATTCCTCAACTGCCGATTTCATTAGCTCACGCGCCTCTTTCTCATATGTCGGATCGATCTCTATCAGCAACATTGGATAATTAAGCGTCGAGAAATTCGATGCCCATTTGGCGGCTATCTTGCCGTAGAAGAGTGCACTGTCAGGCATCTCAAACAGAAGATATCGTGAAGCAATAGTCGCATATCGTCCCCTGACCTGCGTACTATCGCCGGTTGCCTCCGCTGAACGAGCCGCCTCGAACAATTCACTCGTGCCGGTTTGGAACTTCCCTGTCCAGAAAGCGACATTTGCCAATATCCTATGGTATCGGATTCTCAAGAAGATATCGTCAGGATCAACTTCTGTGAGCTTCTCGGCATACTGCCGCGCCATCTCGAAATCACGCTTAAGAACGCTCAATGTCGCGAGTCTACCGATTGCATCCGTGCTCTCCGGGAATTTTTCCAGCATCTCCCGGGTAATCTCCTCAGCTTCATCGTATCTTGCGTTGGCGAGGTACATCGATGACAGGTCATTATATGGCGTCGGTGATTCAGGATTCGCTTCTTTCGCACGAACGGTGTACTCGATGGCTTTCTCGTAATCCTCTCTACTCTGGTATATAGTTGCGTAAAACGAGAGTGCCAGATAGTAGTGCGGATCGAGCATCATAACTGTGTCGAGTTGAGCTAACGCCGCGTCGGAATCTCTCTGGAGAACATTGAGCATCAAAGCATAGTAGCCTCTAGTCTCTTTGTCATCCGGATAATTCTCCAAATACGCCTTTGTTTTGATAAGGGCATCATCGAAGTTCGATCTCAGCCAGATGTCGGTGTAAATGTCAAGCAGACTGCGTTCTTTTACCGGGAGTTTGCTTGCGAAGCGAGATGCCGCATTATAATAGGTGGCCGCCTGTTGATTCCGTCCCTGAAATGTGTAGGACATTCCGAGACGCATGTATGGCAGTGCGAAAGTAGAATCTATCTCAATAGCCTTTTCGAATTCAGCAATTGCCTTATCGAAATCGAGGGCGAAATCCTGCATCCCCAATATATAGTGCTTATATGCTTCCGGTGATGATGAAGTAATGTCAGCAACCTGAGTCTTCTCGGACATCATGTCGCTGATGTTTAGCGACAGCGCAATCTTCTGCGTCAAGCTATCAACCAGCACGATGGGATTTTGGCCTACCACTTTTTCACCGAGTATGATCTTGCCTGACTCGAGATCCTCCAGGCGCGCATCAATTCTCAACATATCGCCGAGTTTGTAAACTGAACCGGAGAGTACTCTTGTGGCACCGAGTGATCTTGCGGCATCTACACACGCCTGATGACTCGGCATACCTCCCTGAGACTTGGCTGCATCGCCAAGGCAGTCCAGGACTCTGCTTTGGCTGATCAGATTTATCGATCTGCTCTCTGCAAGGTCAGTCAATAGTATCTCCGGAAGTCCGGAAGTGAGCCAGTCAAGCTCCGAATCACCCGTCTTGTTCTCGAATCCGAAAATGGCAAGAGCATTCTCCTGAGCCTGCAAGCCTGTTGGCTTATTGGATCCGCTGAAATAGCTCATCGCTGCCGCAATAAGCACCACAAGCACAACAACAACTGATCCGGCCTGAATCCAGCCGCGACGGGCAAACCGTCCCTTAGACGGTTTCGCTGCATCTGTGACAATCGACGATGTATCCGATATTCCACTTTCATATTGTTTGCGGAGGCTGCGCAGATCTATGACAAGATCCCGCGTGTCCTGATAGCGATCGTTTGGACTTTTCTGCAGGCATTTCTCGATGATTCTCTCAAGTTCAGACGGAAGAGACTCGTTTAATTGTCTGACCGGAGCCTGCTTCGATTCGAGGATTTTCGCGAGCACCGAGACCCTGTCCGGGGCATCGAACGGGAATACTCCCGTGAACATCTTGTACATCATCGTCCCGAACGAGAATATATCGGATCGTGAGTCGACCGTCTCGCCCCGCGCCTGCTCCGGCGACATATATGTGATCGTTCCGAGAATTTTGCCTTCCTGGGTTAATTCTTTGGATACTGTATCGGTGTCCGATGATCCTTCTCCAGCAAAGCTGGAGGCAGTTGGTTTGGCGAGGCCAAAATCGAGAATTTTCGGCTCTCCCTCTTCATCGATTCGGATATTGTCGGTCTTGATATCTCGATGCACGATTCCGAGCTTGTGGGCCGCGGCAAGCCCCGATGCAATTTTCTCTCCAACTCGCAAAAGGTCTTTGAGATTGGGATTCTTGTCACGCAGGTAATCAGTAAGAGACTCGCCTCGTATATACTCCATCACGATGAAGCTGAGTTCGCGTCCTGTCTTCTCGTCCTTTTCCGATCCGATATCATAGATGGACATGACATTCGAGTGAGAGACTTTTGCCGCCGTTCGCGCTTCTCTGTTGAGCCGCTCCAGCCTGTCGGGACTGTCGAAATACTCCGGCTGCAGAAGCTTGAGCGCCACATTTCTGCCCAGTTTCTGATCCTCTACAAGATAGACCTCGCCCATCCCGCCTTCGCCGATCTTGCGCAGGACCTTGAAGCGCGAAAACTGCTGACTAGATTCCAGTATCATTCTATGACTCTCTTGATAATCATCATCGTTATATCATCGGATCTCGGAGCATCCCCAATGAATTCCAGTACGTCATGCATTAGACAGTCGACGACTTCAGCAGGCTTCATTCCTCGTGACTCCACGAGGAGCTTTTCCATTCTTTCGTCGCCGTATTGATCTTCCTCTGCATCCGGTTCGTCGCTGCCGGTGGTGGCAGCGCGTTGGGCCTCGGTGACACCATCGGAGAAGATAAAAAGAATATCGTCATCTGACAATTCAATTCGTTCTTCTTTCCATTCACTGAAATCGAACGCCCCGATCATGTGGCCAGTCGGATCAAGGTGCTCGATGCCGCCGTCTTTCCTAACAACGACCGGCGGATTGTGACCGGCGTTTACATATCTGATGATATTGTTGCCCGGTTCGGCCAGTCCGATAAACAACGTAGCGAATTCTCCGGTCCTGCTGAAATGATTTATCTGGAGCGATACTTTCCTAACGGCGCGGCTGAGATCGAATTCGTCTGATTCATAGAGGATCCTGAACGATGCGAGTATGTTCGACATCAGGAGTGCAGCGCCCAGCCCTTTGCCGCTGACATCTGCAACCAGAAAAAGAAGCCTGCTGTCGGGAAGGACTCGCATGTCGTAGAGATCACCGCCGACCGCGCGTGACTGCTCCTGAAATGCGCGCAGAGTGTACCCCGCGAATTCGGGCGGGGTGTCGACCAGAAGTCCTTTCTGAATAGCTGAAGCCCGACGTAGCTCAGCCTCGATCACTTGCTTTTCCTGCCGCTCCGCGAGAAGTTCGTAGTTTAGAAGCCGCGATGCTATAATATTGCCAAATGTGGCGAGCACTCGCAGATGCTCGTCGTTGTAACTCTGTAATGGGCTTGTGGTGTCGACATACAGTATTCCGAGCACCCTGCCTTCATCGAACAGTGGTACAGCAACCGCCGATTTCATCTCCGACATTATGATCGATTTCTGTTCGGCGAATCTCGGATCACTCATAGGATCACCGATCAGGATCGCATTCTTATTTGTGATTATTTCTTTAACAATCGTCCTCGACAATGTGAACTCGCCCGGGTCTCGCCCCCCCGGCAGGATTGTTGCAACAGTATACACCTCTTCCTGATCCTCTGACACGAATAGGATCGCAAGTCTCTGCGCGGGAATAACTTTTGATATCAGTTCGAGCGACCGCTGCAGCATCACTTCCTTCGGTTCCGGCAGAACCAGCATCTTTGCCATATCGAAGAGAGTCGGCAGAAGGTCTGGCAGCTCCGAACTCTTCCTGGGGAGCGGCTTAAGCGCCTCATTTATCGAAAGGAAAACTGAATTCTTGGGATCGAGATCAGAGAGCTTGGTCCTGGTGGGACCGGATGGACGGCTCTCCGGCTCATCAGAGTGTGCGAGGCGAAATTCGGTCTGGCCGAACATGATCGCATCGCCCTCCTTAACCTCTCTGCAGGAATCGAGCCGTTCGCCGTTGACGAGTGTACCGTTGTGACTACCGAGATCTGTGATGTAGTATTTGCTTCCGTCGGCATTTGCCTCAATCTCGGCATGTTTGCGCGAAACGGTCTTTTCCTGAATCGTGAATTCGCACGAGGATTGTCCAGCACCGGTCTCACGACCGATGAGATGTTTCCCGGGTGTAATTTTCCAGGAATAGAATCGTTTACCGTCTGTACCAACCAGTTTCAACATAGAATACTTTGATCCATTCTAACCATTATTTACGTCTCACAGATAACGCAGGTTGCAATCTAGATAGAAACACCCCGATATTGTTCCCATTCCCGGTAAGGCAGACACCACGGTCTACAGTATCCACGGTTGCATACAATAATAGAGTTTGCAGCCATAGTCAAGAAGGGATTGGGGGAGAGTCAGAATGCCCGGCTCAGAAATAAATCCTGAATGACGTGTAGTAGGCGGCTGTCGGCGGCACATGTCCGCATGTGCTCTTAACTCTTGTCCGCAAGACAGCCTGCGGGCATGAGTCCTGAGTTTCGAGGTATCCGCCCGCGCAGAGGGCAATCAGATGGCAAAGTAGGAAGACTGGCTTCTACTTCTTGCTTTTCCCTTTGCGGGGAAGTGGCACTCGTTCGACCACGGTGTGGTCAGGGTCTCTGCGCGCCCGATCAACAGGAATGAATCGACCTGATCGTGCATCGCGTCCACGCTGAACACTCTGACGTTGTTTGCTAGCCATTATTCCTTTCCTTTCTCCAATGAATCTATATTGCACATGGCATAACTTGTCAATCACTTTTGCGCAGAGTTCTTCTCAATCCCTGACCATATGATGATACATGATACTCTATCATCTTAAGGGTCAAAAAAGAGCCATTATCTTCTGCGATCCTTCCATTCCTCAACTTCGCTTTTGCTAAGAAGCGTCAGAGTCTTGAATTTGTAAGTAGTTAGCTTCTCTTGATACAGGTAGTTGCGCAGCGCAGTAGTCTTGACTCCAAGCTCTTGGGATGCCTCATCGACCGTCATAAAGCGGTCAGCATTCACTTTTGTCAAGTATTCTATCTTGCTCACTGGCAGATGCATAAGTGACAGGTTATCACTTATCAAGCCCTTTTTCTTTTTTTCTTATCTGATCAAAAATCGTATGCCTGAAGGGGGGAACGTACTTGTTTCCAACTGGTGGCACACCCATCTTCTCTGCTTGATCGACAAGGGACAATGCCTTCTCAACAAGCTCCTTGTCTATAGCAGGATTCTTCTTGAGAATCTCTTTTCTATCTAACTCGTAGTTCATCTTATTGACCCCACCCGTCGTAACCGTGTCTCGTGTGAATTACCAGACTATGTCTTCTCCTCATCCAGTAATCCTTCAACAATCTAAAGTAAGAGCGCGTTCGTTTATTAAGCTCGGAATCTGCCGAAAAATCCTTAATCCTAAGTTCAACAACCTCTTCGAGGGTCTTCTTGGATATTCCGCGACTGTGGGAATGCCACATTTCTGGGCTGTTTAACCGATCTGCAATATTCTTTGCCGTAAGTTTCTTTCTCTCGTGTGTTACTGTTTCGTTCTTAGTCTCAGTGACAGTCCAGTTCTTAAACTTATACCGGATGAGCCAATCCTCTATTAGGGACGTGGCTAACTGTTTTTCTTGATCGTAATGGTAGAGCGTGCCTGGATCAAACTTGTTAAGCATAAAGGCAAGCTCGGCCGACGACAGCTTCCCATCATTAGACAGACCAACAAACTTCTCAAATTCTTTCAGATAGCCGATAGCTGAAACCATGTTGCCGCCTGGAGAATCAACTTGGGGGTCTATGGGGCCAAGCACAGAATAGTAGTCCATATATATGTCATCACCAGACATTACAAGTACAGTTCCCGCGGACATGGCGAAGTTAGGAACTAAGAAATTAACTGTCTTGTAGTGATGTCGTAATATGCTGGCAATGCGTTCTACTGGTAGCAAGTAACCACCGTTGGTTTCAATAATGAACATTAAGGTCTCTTTCTTGTCCTTGATCCGCTCAATAGCATCTCTAACAAAATCATCAACACTATAAACAAGGCTTCCAGAGAACCCAAGAACATCCGAGTCTATATGTTCTTCCAGTTGCCGAATCCCTTCAGTCAAGAGATTCTCAATCGCGACATTAGAACTTTCAGGGAATTGTTCGGACATGCTTCCACCCGCCATTTTTCTTGCCGTTCTCAGTTCAATAGTACTCATTTCGACACCAATGTCAAGCTCAATATGCATTATGACGTATCACTCAAAGAAATACGAAAGTTATAATCTATCACTTTTGTCACCGTGATAGTAACACCACTGGATCGGTAGAGTTTCCGGTATTCTTAAACTCATTCAATGCCAACCATTTGCAGGCAGCTCAGAAATATATCCTGAATGACGTGTAGTAGATGTCCGGGTAGCTGCCGAATTCAGAACCTATTGATACCGATATGTCGGGGTGGACTTCACTGACCCTCAGCTTTGGCCCTCTGCCAAGGCCGGTGAACGCGCCAGCCGCTATATAGATGTTATTAGAAATGTTATATTCGATGGATGGAGCAACCAGCACCGATGGGTCTGTTGCATTGATGAGCGCCTGACCGCTGAGAGTCACCAGCGGTGTCAGTTGGTATGCAAAGCCGGGGGAAAGGTAGTGGCAGCCAAGTAGATAGACCGCACCATCGGTATAGGCGGTCGTCGAAAACTTTCCGATGTATTTATCCTGATCGGTTGTGCCAGCCTGGTTGAAGTGATATTCGATAAAGCCATAGAGACCGCTCGCGAAACTGTAGTCGAGCCCTGCCGAGCCGCGAAAATACGACTCTCCGGATATAATCCCGGAATCGCCGAGCGCATTCGCGAAAACATAAGCGCCCTCCGCCCAGAATCCCGCTCCTCCGATTGAACGCGCTATGTTGAGTCCTGCCATTAGGTTTTCGCGGAAGCCGACCATCATGATCGATACATCCGTGCGGCCTGCATAGAATTTGCCTCGTGCGAAAAACGCGCTCTGGTCAAATTTGAAATCATCTCCGAAGACATAACCCGCATCGATTTCGCCCATAAATCCGAGCGGATAACGGAGGCGGATGGCGTCGACACCGACACGATCTTCCGTATCCAGCTCGTTATATGTGTATGGTGCGATTACATCGGTCGGATTGACCGCGCGAGCCGATCCCCATGCGATAGCCTGCCTGCCGACATAAAGATCGAACTGCGATGCCCGAATTGTGACAAACATGCGATCGAGGTTTTGCGACAGCGCGAAACTCTCGGCATCGTCGATATTTCTGGGATAGAGTCTATCCTCAAGATCGATTGCGCGGTAACTGAACGGGTTGATCTGCGCTATAGTGATGGCAGATGTGAACAGCCTTTTGTCTTGCACTTTGCCGGAGAGGTCATATTCGGTGTTCAGAGCGAATTTCTCCGATATTCGCCATCGCGCCTTCATCCGAAGGCGATTGCTTACCGACCCGAGCAGCGGTTCATCCGGTCGGAATCCGGGACCGGTGAAAGCTGGGAAATCGAGGATGGTAGAGAAGTTTTTTGCGTATCCATTAATACTCAGATTATCGGTTGCCACCGCATCGACGAACGTCGCGGCCAAGATCGCATTGACGAGAAGTATCGCTTTGAAGCGAATCATCATCGAACATCATCCGTATCGATCAATCCATCTTTCAGCTCGATCAAACGACGCGCCTTATCCATAATCTTCACATCATGTGTCGAGAAGATGAATGTGACTCCGCTTTCTTCATTGAGTCTGCGCATCATGTCGATCAGCGCATTTGCCGATGTCGAGTCGAGATTGGCGGTCGGTTCATCCGCGAGGATCAGTTTCGGTTTGGCAACCATCGCTCGCGCGATGGCGACACGCTGTTGCTGACCGCCGGATAGCTTGCTCGGCAGGCGGCTGCCATAGTCATCCAGCCCGACCTCTCTGAGAATATTCATCACACGCTCGTGGCGTTCATCTTTGGACACACCCTGCAATAACATTATATATTCGATATTCTCCTCGACCGTCAGTACCGGAATCAGATTATAAGCCTGAAATATGAACCCAATATTATCTCTGCGGAAATCGGAGAGCTCTTTGCCGCTCATGACCGACAACAGCTTACCGCCGAGCCAGACTTCGCCGTCACTAACGCTGTCGAGGCCGGAGATCACGTTCAGAAATGTCGTTTTGCCCGATCCTGAAGGTCCCACTATGGCGGTGAATTCACTCTTGGCGATTTTGAGGTCGATCCCCCGCAGCGCCATGACAGGTATCCCGTTTTCGGAGTACTCTTTAGTCACTCCTTCTGTCACAACCACGAAGCCATTGTCAATGCTCATGTCACATATCTCCTCACAAACTCTTCCGCATTGCTTTTGCCGGCATCAGCTTTGCCGCAAATGTAGCAGGGTAGAAGCTGACCAGCGTTGTAAACACGAACACCCAGAATGGGAACTTAATATACTGACTGACTTCCATTACAGGGTAGAGCGGTTCACGGAAAGTGACGCCGGAATACTCAATTCCAGTATAGTCGATTCCGATCTGGCCGCTGATTATACTCACCGCCAACCCCAGGATTATGCCTATGAGGCTGCTGACTACCGCGAGAGCTCCCGCTTCGAATACGATCAGCCGTCCGATAGCAAACGGCCTTGTGCCGACCGCGCGCATCACACCGAATTCATACATGCGCTCGTAGAGCGACATAAAAAGAGTATTGATTATCCCGAGTGCCACGACACCGAACAGAATCAGCCCAACGAGATAAGTACTGAAATCTGCCAACTCGAATGCAGCTGCCATTTGAGGCAGAATATCCGCCCAGCCGAACGCCTCGTTTTCGTCGGTGGATAAGTTGCTCCAGAACGGTATGCTCTTATCCCTGCCGAACTCGCTGCTCGTAAATTTGATCGCGATCTCGTGTATCCCATGATCGAGTCCGAGCATATCTTGTGCCTTGCCCAGGTCGATAAACACCATCCCTTTGTCCATATCGGTGATTCGGAATCGGAATATTCCAGAGATACGGAACATCTCCTGTGCGAGATCACCTGTCTGGGCTTCGGTTGCAGTCATGACCAAGCGATCTCCGAGCCCGACTTCCAGAATCTCTGCGAGTTTTGCACCTATTAAGATATCACGCAGATTCGATCCGTCGATGTATTTCCCCTCGATAATGGCCTCGTCTATCTGAGACAGATCTACTTCGGTTGCCGGATCTATGCCGACCATGCTAATCGCGCTGACATTAGCCGGCGAAGTTATCATCGCGAAGGACATCACGCGCTGTGTGTAACGCTCGACGATGGGTTCTGTATCGAGCTTCGCGAGTGTTCCGTCAAGATTGCCGATTGTTTTTTCTACTTCAAAGGTCTCTCTGAATCCGTCGCGATGAATCTGCGCGTCTCCGAGAAACGAAGCCGTCGCCGAATGAATCAGGTTTTTCTCCATGCCGATCATCAGGGCGTCGACCCAGATGAGCGCTGCCAGTCCGATTCCGATGGCGGTGCCGGTGATGAACGTACGCCTCTTGTTGCGGAACAAATTCCTGATTGCAAGCCTCAAGTACAGTTTCATTTGACGATTCCTAATGAGTTCGCATAGCCTTCACCGGTGCAATGTGGGCAGCCTTAAGTGCCGGAAAGATCGATATCAGCGTTGCAGAAATCACAATGCACAGAGCGGGAATATAGAAACAGCGAGCATTGTTTTCCCCGTACATGGTGGTGAATTCCACGCCGCCGAAAGTGAATGACTGCCCGAGTGAGATGCCGTGTGTCGAGAGGATGTCGTTCGCAATGTAGCTGAGTCCACTGCCTATTATCACGCCGATTATCGACATAAAGAAGACTTCAGCGAGGACGAGCCGGAACACTTGACTCGGCGATGTCCCGACCGCCCGCAGCAGTCCGTATTCTCTTGTTCGTTCGAGGACGGTCATCAGTACCGTGTTGAGCACACCAACCGCCACAACGAGAATTATGACAAACAACATCACCCACATGCCCTGCTGGTCAGCCTGCATAGCCTGATAGAACGTGTTCGCAAATTCCTTCCAGGTTTCGACAGCTAGGTCCTGTCTGTTTATCGCAGCCCTGATCTCCAGCGCCAATTCCGGGATATCACCGAGATCGGTGCCAATAACCGCTATTTCGTGCACTTGGCCATCGAGAACGAGAAGTTCCTGAGCATCACTCACGTGAAGATAGAGTGAAATCTGATCACTCATCTTGTCGCTACTTTCGATGAAACCAGTTGCTATGTACAGATCATTCGCGATTGAACCATCAGCTCCCTGTGACAGAATCACGACCTCGTCGCCAATCTTTGCATAAAGGACTTGCGCCAGCCCTTTACCAAGAAGTATCTCGTGTTGCGGAGTCATGGAAAGAGATTTTCCCTCAATGACTTTCTTATCAAGACGGGTTGCAGTGTTTTCCAGTCTGGGATCCACACCAATGATCTTCACACCGGCGCTTTTATCTCCAACCGATGCGAGCCCTGCTGAGAAGACGCGTGGCGCGCAGGATTGCACACACGGAACGCTCAACACCTGATTCTCTATCTTATCGTAGTCATGTATTGTCTTGTAAAGCGTCGGCTTATCCAAATACCCCTGTGTATGAATCTGGATATGACCGAGCTGATTACGGGTGAAGAGATCGATTATGTTGTTGTAACTTCCGTCAGACCACCCGATCGACACCGCAGAGAGAGTGAATCCCCCGAGCATTGTCAATACCGTGAGTATCGTGCGGCGCTTCTGCCGGAAAATATTGCGGAAGGCGATCTTTATCATCATAAGTTAGTGCCCCGCTACTCCTCGGTGCGAAGAGATCGGAGCGTGAACATCTCTTCCGGGATTTCAGCGTCAAACTCAACAGTCAGATATCGGATAACAGTCTTGTTTCCCTCTTTAGTCATCGGAACCATCTCCATTGTCGATGGAATTATGCGGTCGCCGAACTTCCTGACGTTGGAATAAGTCAGCACTCGCATGAGATTTCCCTTTTCGTCATAGTATTTCTGCCATACCGGAATATGGTCACTTTTTCTGACGGCTATCACGACATTCCCCCAGACTACTGGTAGATCCTCTCTGGGAATGCTGTTTATGAACATCAGACTGGTATCGGAATCCGGAATTTCGATGAGTTCGTATGAGTAATCTTCGAAAAGCGAGAACTCCTTGACGAGATCATCATTGGTGAAATCCGATCCCATCCAGGAACTCATCATCATCGATGGGGGGACTTTCATGACTTTGTTGGTTTTTGGAAGATAATTCCACATCTCATTCTGGATCCTGAGAGTGGCGACGCCCATCTCCTTCTTTGGGGAGGTGATTCTCAGGAGTGTCTTTTTCATGCCTTCTGTCCAGGCTTTCATCGAGAGTGTTCGCTGCCAGTTCGGTGTCACAATCTCCATCTCGATTTCCGAGTAGCTCGACTGCGATCGATAGAGCGCGTCGATTCTGCGAATTATCTCTACCAATTCGGTCTGAGTCAAGCTGTTTTTGGATTGTTGTGCCCATAATGTCGGCACAAGGAGTAGCCAGATTAGAAGCAGAACTTTTAGATTAGCCATTCTCTGATCCTCTGCGTCAAGCAAGTTCAGTGCTGATTAGCGGGTTACGGTTAATCTGACCTTATCTGTTTCAGTGCTTCCGAGAAAGTAATGAAACGGATACGATCTCTATATTTGTTACGCGTCGTTGTTACCAACGATTCCAGAAGTTCAAGCTGCGGAGTGAACATCATCTTCGGATGGTTTATGAGCGAAACGAAGATATTCTCACCATCGCTGTGTCTGGCAACGTAATCATTAAACCCGGTGAGCAGCATTTTCAGATCATATCCCTTCGTGTCGCAAGATAGATTGAACCAGGGATTCGTATATAGGTAGCGTAAGTTGTACTTGATGAGGGTCTTCATATTCGCCAATGTGGATTGACGCTGAGATCGAGAAACTCCGGTGCCCCGCAGCATTTTCACAGATATTGCCCTTCTCCATATGAATTCAAGCCTGTTGAGAATATCCATCTTGAATGTTCCGATTGGAATCTCGAACAGTCCGCTGGTGGACGGAGCTGTCACGCCGGTTTCGGGATTCATGAACCAGTTTGCGGAGGTAGGAGCATTGCTGTAATCGATCTCGATTGTATCCAGTTTGAATCTAACTCCCTTTACCACACTCGAATCGAGCAGTATTCCGCTTTCCAGGAGGGCGCTGATGAGTTCCCGTTCACGAGGCTGCAGGGCGAGGCCCGCAGCACGGAATGCGATACACTTATAGTCCGAGTTCACTGGCTGAATTAGTCGATTGAGATAATCAATTCCGCGCCGAATGACAACGGGAGCTGACAAGTGCGTGTCATCGTACCCAAGCTCGGCCATGTACATTCTGTCAGTCGAGACGCGCCATTCTCCATCACGGAATGAGGAGAACAACCAATGTGGATGAAGGTGCAGCTGGACATCGTGGCCATCCCGAACGGCGTCGCACAGCTGCTGCTCAAAAAGATGTGGATACTTCTCGATCCCGGAATCCCGATGCGCCCATACGGAACAGACATCCGCGAAGAACGTTATCGGGACATCGATCCGCCTGCTCAGGTCAAGTAGTTCGCGTGTTGGCGCAAAAAGCACCTCGTCATCACTCAGAAAATTCCTCCCAAGGAATAACTCATAATCTGCTGTGATGAGGAGGTTTATTATGGGTGACGACACGGTGCAGTCCTTCGAGTTGCAGTACCAATGTGCAGCGTTATCCTCACTACTTTGCTGTCCAGGCTCTTGATCTTCTACCTACCAACTTTCTGTATCTCTGTTCTCGTCAGTGAGTTTGTCTTCGGTCAGGTACATCGTGACATGCTTCGCAGCGAGTCGCTTCAGCTCCTCGTACAGGACATCTGCTTGCATAACCCATGATTCTGCATCGCCGAATTTGAACCGTTCGAGAATGCCTTTGCGTGCGAGATGATACGCCAGTTTTTCGCATATCCATGCGCCTTCAGGATAATCAATCCGTGTCCGTGCAATCCCCGGATCAAACCGGCAGACATCACGTTCGACCATTTCTCCGGACGAATTGATGTACTTCACCGGGAATTTGGGGGTGTGAACTTCAAAAGGAAATCCTTCCCATGTGTCCTCCATGTAGTGCGCCACGCCAAGGCCCTGAGCAATCGAGATTCCGATTCCGACCACTTTGCCCTTCAACTCCACCAATCGACCGACCGGAGAGTCTGCATGACAGACTTCTGGAGCCATTTCGTGGCCGTTCGTCGCGTATTCGGCATGCTTTCCGATCGCGCAGCTTGACGAGAACGGATGTGAGCTGCGCAGCACCCCCGGGTATGCACGGAAGACCTCAGTGATTTTCCCTGTGGCCGACGGGGAAGTTCGAAGATCCAGCATCTTGCCATGCTTCAGGTTCCGCAAGAAAGATCCGGCTGAGTTGTAGCATGGCATGATCAGCGTACCTTCGTCTGTAAGAAGTTCGATAAGGCTTGCGATAACAGTCGCCGCGCATCCTTCCACCCTTCCTATGCTGGAGAGTGAAGAATGTACCATGATGACATCACCGGCTCGAAATCCGGCGCTTCTCAGGTCGGCGGCGAGATCACCGAGCTTCAAGAGAGGACTGTTCTTACGATTGAGTGCCTTACTTCGAGAATGGCGGCATCGCGATAGCGCTCTAAGCGCATCCAATGCTGTTTCAGGAAGGTGTTTCCTGCACCAGATTCTTGCACTGTGGATGAGTGTCCTGACAAATCTCATGTTGCCACGGTGTAGGTCAATCCGTGTCCTCCAGACGGAATTTCAGTTCGAAAATATAATCGGTGTAGCATCTGTTGGCAATTCATATCTCAGAGTGTGTCGTTTCTGCACATTTTTTGGTAGAGAGATTACAGCCTTTGATCGACATAATAGACAGGAGCCAAGATGCTGTGCGCAAATAAGGTAACAGAATTCTAGTGAGAATGCACTAGTGGATCAACAAAAGGCATATTGGACTTGCTTTACCGTCGGCGCGGCTACAAGTGCGAATGAGTCTGTAATCGGCTAATCTGCAATCGCTTAGATGGTTGTAATTGTACCAATTGTTCGACTTTTTGTTGACAAGGATTTTAAAACTTTCGTAATATTCGTGGATAGTAAGGGCTTGAACGGTTCGAGCTGACTTTTGGCTGTGGAGTAGCTTGTTGTGGTCGAAATGCCTCTCATTGTCGGCACTCTGGAAGTCAGTTGAATAGCGTTCAACATTGCTGTGCTATGATTATGCTAACGTGCAAGTTTACAGCGATTATAGGAACTTAACATTTCATGAGGAGGAGGTGTTGTATAGGCACTTTTGCTAATGACCCAGTTAAGAAACTCTTCCAAGGAGGTTTAGACTTGAGCAATACAAAATTGCTTATGGCCCCGTGTATCCTCCTGGCGATCCTGTTGCTCACCTCAGCGGTGGCGATAGCAGGTACTACAGGAAAGATATCGGGGGTGGTGACGGACAAAGAAACGGGTGAGGCTCTGCCGGGTGTGGCCGTCTCAATCACTGGGACGACCATGGGAGCGCTGACCGATGTTGAAGGGAAGTTCAACATCCTAAATGTTCCGGTCGGAACTTACGCTCTCAAAGCGCAGCTGGTTGGGTACGGCTCGGTGGAAGCGACTGATCTCTTTGTACACGTCGACTTGACCACCAGCTACGATTTCCAGTTGACTACACTGGCAGTCGAGAGTGGTAAGGTCATCACGGTGAAGGCCGAGCGTCCCCTCATTCTCCAGGATCAGACTGCTTCTCTTACCGTCGTCACCAAAGATGAAATCCAGCAGATGCCTACTCGCGGGTATCAGGATATTGTCGGACTAAGTTCCGGCGTGGTAGCGTTTAAGGAAAACCGCGGCCTGCGCACACGAGGAAGCGGCAGCCGCGAGGCGACCAACGAACCGTCGATGAACATCCGCGGTGGCCGTGAGTCTGACGTTGCATACTATGTTGACGGATTCTCGCAGCAGGATCCGCTGACCGGTATTTCAACGACTGCGATCAACAACAATGCGATTGAAGAGGTGCAGGTCACGACTGGCGGGTTCAACGCCGAGTATGGCAAGGTCTCGGCCGGCGTTATTAACGTCACCACAAAGGAAGGTCAGAAGGACTATCACGGGAATGTCGAAGGCATAACAGATAATTTCCATGGTGATAGTTTCGACTACAATGTTTACGCAGTCGACTTTTCCGGTCCTTTGACACCGAGTTTTAGCAAGATGTCATTCTACGTCTCGGGCGAGCGCCGCTGGCAGCGCGATCGCAGCCCGAAAGCAACAGCGGATGGAGTACTCCCGCAGAATGAGCGGGATGGTTGGACGTGGCAGGGCAAGCTGCGTTACGATATCCATCCACAGGCGGATCTTCGTATCGGCGTGCTCGGATCGCTGGACAAATGGCAGGAGTACAGACGCTCTTACATGTTTGATCTCAGTCACATGCCGAGATATGAAGACAGAAATAACTCTGCCTACATTAAGCTGACTCATACGATTTCCAAGTCGACGTTCCACACTATATCAGCCAACTTCTTCCAGACCGAGCGCTATCGCGGCGACGGTGAGCACTTCAAAGATCTGATGGACTATGGCAAACCGGAGGGCAACCTCAGATTCGAAGAGACCTCGCTCTTCCGTCCGTGGGATGATCCTGAGACGCCGGAAGATGAGGCGTATATGTTGGATGACTATTTGCATCGCAATTCATCCTACATCGGTCTCAGATGGGATGTCACTTCGCAATTGAATGCCCACAACGAAGTTCAGTTTGGTGCGGAGTATCAGCGCCACACTCTCAGATATTATCGCCACCTATTCCCGCAGAAGATTTTCTACGAATGGGAGTACAACGAAGCCGGAACCGACAGCACACGAGTGCTGAACGGCACCGCCTGGCTCGATGTTGATAACTACGGATACAATACCGACGGTGGCGAGAACAAGCTGGATGATGGCTGGAACGCTGCGAAACATCCGTTCGAGATTGCAGCATATTTCCAGGATAAGTTCGAGTGGGAAGGCTTGATCGTCAATGCGGGAGTTCGCTTAGATTATTTCGATGCGAATACTAAGAGGCTGAGAAACGAGTTCTATCCTCTCAATCCCGATCGGACTGACACTCTTGAAAATCCCACTGATGAGCAGGTAGTCCAGGGTCAGCAATTGACAGAAGCCGATCTCGAGGACTCGAAGGCTGAAACTCAGTTCTCTCCTCGTATTGGTATTGCCTATCCGGTATCGGATAGGACGCATTTCCGTCTATCATACGGGAAGTTCTTCCAGCGTCCTGAGCTTCAATATCTGTACGTCTCCTACGATTACCTTGAGTACATGACCAAGGTAGCTCCGTACTACTACCCTGTTGGAAATCCGAACCTTGAGCCGGAAGAGACGACAGCGTACGAAATCGGTGTCACACATCGCATGGGTGAAAACACACGGCTTGACATCACTGCCTACTACAAAGATGTGAAGAATCTGACAGAAGTCCTCAGGCTCCCGTCTCAGCCGAAAGGCTACCCGACGTATCGTAACCGTGACTTCGGCACGATCAAGGGTGTGGAGATGAACCTGAAGATGCGCAGAACCAGGAACGTGTCTCTTGATCTGAGCTACACATTCTCGATGGCGAACGGTACCGGTTCGTTTGCGTCCTCGCAGCGGAACATTGCCTGGACCGACACCGAGCGCCCGATCAGAGTATCGCCGCTCGATTTCGATCAAAGACACAAGTTCACTGGCATCGTTGACGTCCGTGCGGGCAAGGGTGAAGGTCCGAAACTCGGCAACATCTTCCCGCTCGAGAACACCGGTCTCAACGTGATCTTCAACTTCGCATCCGGTACGCCCTATACACCGGCGCAGGTTTACAATGAAGTGACGTTAGCTTCGGTTTCATCGACTCCGGCATCATCGATCAACTCCAGGTATGGGCCGTGGACTTATCGCGTGGACCTGAAGTTGAGCCGAGGATTCATGCTCTATGACTTGAATTTCGACGCATACTTCTGGGTGCTGAACGTCCTCGATCGTGATAATGCTCTTACCGTGTACGAAGGTACCGGTAAGCCTAACACTACAGGATGGCTCAGCACGCCGGCAGGGGAAGAGTTTGTAGAGACTTACAGCGAACCTAACGACTTCGGATACACTGGCGAGCAGCTCTATGAGCTCGCGCAAAATTCGCCGTTGAACTACGACATCCCGAGACTCATCCGCTTCGGATTGCGGTTGAGCTTCTAATTCGGGAGCTTCACATAGGAGGAAGTAATGTTTCTTAAGCGTTTGATTGTCTTCCTGGTGATCGTGTCAATGATGACGGCGGTCGCCTGGGGACTAAATTCAAAAACCGGCAAACAGTCAGGCCCTGGGATGTCGTTGATTCTGGATACCAAAACGTTCCTCTGGATCAACAGCATCTTCTGCGTTGTCTACAACAACGGCAACTTCGGGTATGACGATGCAGGCGAATTCGGAAAGACCGACGGATGGTACTATCCGTTTGGATCTGAAAAGGATGACAAGACTGTCATCTACGCGGCCGGTATCTGGGTCGGTGCGAAGGTGGGTAGTGAAACTCGCGTCGCAATCGGCGAATATGCATCAGAATTCGTCCCCGGTCCGATGATGGATGGTACATTCCAGCAGGATCAGGCCAGTTTCCGAGTCTACAAGATAGGTGACGGATCCAATCGTGATTTGTCGCCGTATGATGACTCAAGAGACCGCGCAGAGTGGCCGGTTGACGATGGTGCTCCGGTGGATGAAAACGGCGATCCGGCATTGCTGGGAAATCAGATGTGCTGGTCAGTATACAACGATGCTAGTGAGGAAGGTCACTCCAACATGCAGACCAATCCTCTCGGTGTCGAGATTCAGCAGTCAACTTTCGGATTTGCTGCAAAAGGCCCCCTTGACAACGTGATGTTCATGAAGTACACTATCATAAACAAGGGTGGCAACAGACTCGACTCCACCTTCATTTCGCTCTGGGCTGATCCGGACGTCGGCGATGCCAGCGATGATTTCGTTGGCTGTGATACCGCACTCTCACTTGGTTATGCGTACAATGACGGTTCGGACACCGATTACGGATCTTCGCCGCCAGCGGTCGGTTTCGACTTTTTCCAGGGGCCGTTGATTCCTTCAGAGGGTGACACGGCATACCTGCCAACGGGGCCGGTTCCGAACTTCAAACAGCTCGGGATGACATCGTTCAATAAGTACATCAACGGTACAGACCCGCTGAACTACACGGAAGTGTACAACTACATGAAAGGTCTTTTCCGTGATGGATCCCCGGTAATCGATCCGAATACCAATCAGGTAACCCTGTTCCAGCTTCCGGGCGACCCAGTGACCGGTGAGGGCTGGATCGATGAGGCGTCGGCTGACCGCCGTTGGATGATGACGACCGGTCCGTTCACGATGGAACCGGGCGATACCCAGGTCGTCGTTGCTGCGGCGCTCGCCGCGCAGGGCACCGGCGCGTTGGACGGTGTAACAATGCTGAAGGAAATCGATATAGCGGCTCAGGTTGTATATGACCTGAACTTCAAGATTCCTCAGCCGCCTCCGAATCCTATCGTATATGCCCGTGGACTGGAAAATGCGGTCGAGCTCGTGTGGATTGATAATGCCGAAGGTCCGGACAACTATCTTGAAGATTTCCGGAACGAGTTGAATCAGCTATACGTCTTCGAAGGCTACAATGTCTACATGGGCGATTCTCCGACAGGTCCGTGGACCAAGATCGCGACCTATGACTACGATGCGGATCAGCTCGAAGGAGCGTACGCGGAAGCGGCTGGCGACTATGTCGACTGCGAGTACGACAGTGTGAGCGGCGAGTGGGATTGCTCCGGAGGCACCATTCCTCGTATCTGGGATTATGCTCTCTTGTATGAAGATAAGGCGAAAGAGCGGATCATCAGTCAGGAAGGCACCAATAGTGGAACAGTGTACGAGTATTACACCGACCGCGATCCGAG
The DNA here is from genome assembly GCA_018820315.1 of Candidatus Zixiibacteriota bacterium. Classification (NCBI taxonomy): domain Bacteria; kingdom Pseudomonadati; phylum Candidatus Zixiibacteriota; species Candidatus Zixiibacteriota bacterium. The sequence goes on from JAHJOQ010000155.1 coordinate 49,593, forward strand.
AGACGGCTCCACGATAATTCCGTATCGTCCACACTACTTCGCAGTTACTTCGTATAGTGTGAACATTCAGCAGGTAGCATTCGAGGACTCTGTGTTCTTCGGCCCCAACTATGCCGGGATGCTCTCCTACAATCTCGAATCTAAGATTCGAGGTGTCACGGTGATTCCATCGGGATCGGGTGCAACTCTGGCGAGAGATGCTACCAGGATATCGGGCGCGTCTGACGGATATGTCGAGGTCGAATACCTGATACAGGAAGATCTGACCGGTCATGACTATGAAGTCACTTTCAATGCAGATCTTTCGTGGAACCTGACCGATCTGACGACTAGTGAAATGCTACTAGAGAGTCAGACCAACCAATCTGGCGACTACACTTATCCGATTGTCGACGGATTTATGGTCAGACCGATAGGCCCGTCCCCCGGCTTCAAGCAGATTGATGAGGTCTATGCCATCGAAGAGAGCGAATGGGGACTCGATGGCGATCAGGCTTACATGGGCGGCCGGAATGCCGGCAACAACGCCAACTTCCGCGATTTCTACGTCAAATTCCTTGCTGCCCCGGATGACACCGTTCCCGGACCAGTCATCAACTATGATGGTGACGATTATACGACCATCAGATATCTTGATGAGAACGGTGATACGATTTGGGGATACTTCATCGGCGGAAGTGCTGCGGAAGAGGATCTGTACAAAGTCTCGATTCCTTTCGCGATCTATGATCTTGGAGATGACTTCGAGAGTCCTGACGACGATGTTCGCCTCTGGCCGCTGTTCTACGACTTCTACGGAGATTTCCGTTGGTACAGTGACGACTATTTCATGTTCCTGACGAAGGACATTGGCGGTACTGACGCCAATATCTACGGTAATGACTTCTTCTCTTACTCGTACCATGACGGCGATGGACAGTACTGGGGATATAATACAGCCGATCCGATTTCGCGTCATGACTGGGATTACAGAATCTACGGATGGGCTCCGTACACTGTCATTGAGGGCTGGACAAAGGGAGACTCGGTGCTCTTCATTACCAGAAAGGCGAACACTCCCGCCGATGTGTTCAGATTCTCTGCTCCGAAGATCGGTGAGGATGATGGAACGGTCATCGCCAGAACAATGGAAAATATCAAGACCGTCCCGAATCCATACTACAACTTCTCGCCATACTATGAGCTT
>JAHJOQ010000156.1 GCA_018820315.1 Candidatus Zixiibacteriota bacterium
ATCTCGTTTCAAGACATTGAGCTGATGCCTGAGCGCGAGGTTTTCCATGGCAAGCGCACGGTGCGACCTCAGCGCTGATAGAAGTGTGCGCAGGAGAAGGAATAGCATGGAATGTATGATACAATATGAGAAAGATAAGTGCAAGTAAGGCAAGGCGGACGACATTTATGAAAGGCACAGGGGGGCTATCTATCACCTCGGGTGGTACACTTTTCGACCGCCATTCGGTACACTTTTGCACCGCCGATTACAGTCAAGCCACACTTCTCAATTAAATCCTTGACATTGGCATGGTTTGCTGCATGATTATTATAGATAATTGTACGATACATATTCCGTTGGTAGCCATGTGATATCTCTACAGTGGGGATTCGAGTCGTCACCGGAATTGATGATCAGTGACAGGGAGCTTGACTGTGTTTGATTCGCCATCTGAAAGAAGCATGGTTATCGACGTTGTGATAGGCAATTAGAGTCTTTAGCAGGAGACTGAGTTATGAGACGGGTAATATTGATCGTCTCCATTGCGTTGCTCATATTTGGATTGACTGGGCATTCGAATCTGTTGGCAGATGGTGGCGAGGAGGCCTGTACGTCGTTGCAGAACGGGACAACTGGAGACAGTGCTCAGGATCAAGCCGGTTCAGATTCTGCAGAGCCAGCAGGCTTGTTGCAGAATCTTCTCGATGCTCTCCTTGGTTTGGTGGGAGCAGATTCGCACGATCCGGAGGATCCTTTGCAGAACGTGCATCCCCCGGACTACAACCCACCGACCCTTGGGGGTGACGACGGCGGATGGGAAGATCAGAACAAATGACGCACGGAAATGACTGTCGTGATGAACACTAGCCAACTGTGCAATCATGCAATCGAAAACGCTGAAGTAGCGATAAGGAGGGGAGATTTTTCTCAGGCACTTATTTCGCTGAGCGAAATCGATAGGCGGGAGCTTTTGACATCTGATACAACCACCAAGGCTCACGTATACTGCATGCATGGTATGGCTTTGTATGAACTGGGACATTACAGGCAAGCGCTGAGCAAAACTAGAGTCGCGATCCGCTTGACGAAGCTCAATGGCAATCACTCCGTCTTAGCTCAGGCGAAATACATCCTGGGCCGTATTCTCGTCAAGCGCGGAAAACTGAATGAAGCAGTTGAGCAGTTCAATGAGTCATACGCCATCTACCGAGCCTTAGATGATAGTGAATCTCTGTTCCTTCCGCTAAACAGTTTGGCTCAGCTTCATTACATTTCCGGCAATTTTAGCCGTTGTTGTGACGTGCTTGAGTTGTCCATCAATTGTGCGGCGAAATATCATACTGAGAGAGAAGTAGATATTGATAAGCGTAACTTGGCGCGCGTATTCATCTACATGGGGCGACTGAAGGAAGCTCAATCAATACTTGAGTCTATGGATTCTGAGAAGACTGATATGTCCGGCTGTGCTAATCTTTCGCTTCTTACTGGGATGCTTTCCATGTATCGGTGTGACCTAAATAGAGCGAAGCGTCATCTATTTACTGCGCTATCAATCTTTGATGACATTGGATCTATGCGTGACGTAAACGTATGCCAAGAACACTTGGGACTCACGTATCATCTCGAAGGGAATTGTGACAGAGCAACAGAGTACTACCAGCAAGTTCTCGACACACCGGAACCTACTGCATCTGCTGTCGCACAGACACTCCGCATGCTGGCCGACATCCATATTTCCAGAGACATGTTTCAAGAGGCTCTGAGCACTGCCAAGAGAGCCGAGGAAGCAATCGATAAGATCGGCGAAAAGCGAGAGCTTGGTGCTCTTTACCGTGCCTATGGTCAGATATACACGCAACGTGAAGAACATGATACAGCTCGCGGCTATTTCAATAAATCGATCACGCTGCTCAGAGAGATCGGTGCGCGGTATGAACTGGCGCTGACGCATTTCGCATGTGGCGAATCGAAGTCCTACAATATCAAGACAAGGATGCGTCATCTCGAATTCGGGCGTTTGCTTTTCTACGAAATGGGTGTACCCAAACGTGTAGAGCTGGTGCAGGAAGCTATTGATGAACTGAAGCTTCACTCTGTTCCTGATATTATCGTTCCTCGCGAGGATTCCTCACCGACAATCATCGCGGTGAGCCACGAGATGAAGAAGATCGTGGCGTTTTCTCAGGAGGCTGCCAAGTCAAGTTTGAACATTCTCCTAACGGGTGAGACAGGCACGGGCAAGGACCTGTTCGCGCGGTATATACATGACATGTCGAATCGGCGTGGCGAGTTCGTACCGGTTAATGCCGCGGCCTTACCACAGGAGATGATTGAATCTGAGTTGTTCGGTTATTGCAAAGGTGCATTCACCGGAGCTTCGCAATCCAGATCTGGTCTTTTTGAGATGGCTGATGGGGGCACATTCTACCTCAATGAAATCGCGGAGGCTCCTGCTGCATTTCAGAGCAAGCTTCTTGAGGTACTCGAAACACGCAAAGTCCGTCGTCTCGGTGAGAACAACAGGAGGTTAGTTAACTTTCGGCTGATCGCCGCCACGAACCGTGATCTCAAGCAGGAGATCAACGATGGCCGTTTCAGACTGGATTTGTATCATCGTCTGAACGAATTGTCGGTCGATATTCCACCGCTGAGAGAACGAAAAGATGAAATCAACGCTTTGGTCACACACTTCCTGTGTCTGCTACCTACCGATATTTCAGACGATGGTCGGAAACAGTGTATCTCTGCCCTGTCCAATGTCCTTTCGAATAGGAGTTGGAGTGGCAATGTTCGTGAACTTCGAGCAGAGATCAACAGACTCTGGGTAGCATCGCGAGGTGACATCGAGAGGATGGTATCTATTGCAAGGGCTGGTCAGTCTCTAACCATGAAGGACGAATTAATGAGTGTCCTTGCGGAAACCGGTTGGAATCGCCGCGAATCTGCGCGGAGAATTGGCATTAGCGAAGGGACAGTCCGTTACCGCATTAGGAAGTACAAACTCCAATAGATACTTCCCCTTCGTCACACTACCATATTCACTCATCTCGGCAACTTCGTACTTGAGCGCGTAAACGCGTAATTTCAGCGCGTAGGCTCCACATATTCGTAACATTTCCAGGTACAACATCTTACAGGCTGACGACTGTTTTGCTGCGTAAATTCTCGCGTAGCTTAGAGCATCATGGAGAGTAAAGTTGGGCAGATTGCTCTTTGTGCGATCTCATTCAAGTCTCTGATCACCAATGCCTTTCGTTCTTAATGAACGCAGCCTCATTGCGTTGGCATGTACTTTGCGATTGTATTTACCCAAATGTCACGGGTCGGGTTAAAGTAGGCCACTTCGGGTCGGGTGAAAACCGGCCAAGTTGTATGTCAATCGTTCCTATCATTATGCATTCTTCTGCTTAGCG
>JAHJOQ010000157.1 GCA_018820315.1 Candidatus Zixiibacteriota bacterium
GCTGTGATGTGATTAGTTCCTCATCCTTTGAATTCCCAGCCGATCCACTCCAGCTGTCCGTCGCACTCGATACCGTTAAGACTGAGGCTGGTCTCAGATACTCACTCCTTGCCGGTCTCGATATTGCCCTTCACGATTTTGCGTCACGATCAGCGAATCAACCGCTCTGGGAATACCTGGCGCTGCCGAATCCCGCAGGACGAGAGAGCTCTTACACCATATCTGTGGATGCGCCCGGGATGATTGAGAAACGACTCAAGAGTGCGGAGGACTTCCGAATTCTGAAACTCAAACTCGGAGGTGAATACGATCAGGAGAACCTGGAACTGCTGGGACGTCAGCGTGGTCGCACGGTGAGAGTCGACGCCAATGGGGCTCTTGATCTGAACAACATCGAGTGGCTTGTCAGGGCAGCGCATGACCTCAAGCTCGAACTCGTCGAGGAACCTCTGACGGATCCGAAACCATCCTGCCTCGCAGAGCTTCAGAAGGAACTGAATTGTCCGATCATAATGGACGAGAGCATTAAAGATATTAATGATGTCGAGAAGTACGCCGGTAGTATCGGAGGGATAAACATCAAGCTCCAAAAAGTAGGCGGAATCAGGAATGCGCTCGCAATGATCGCCGCTGCACAATTCGCCAAGATGAGAATCATGATAGGTTGTATGCTCGAGACTTCAATAGGGATATCTGCTTCTGCGAATCTCGCCGGTCTGGCGGACTATCTCGATCTCGATAGCAGTTATCTTCTTAAAGATGAACCGTTCGAAGGTGTATACTTGAAGGATAGCAAGCTTGTTTTCCCGGATCGCCCCGGTCACGGAGCTACGGAGAGAGACAAATGAGGATTACCGGCCTTAAGATAATTTTGCGCAGGTTAGAATTCGTGTCACTATTGGTGGCAACCGTCATTGCACTATCCGCGGTCGCGATGGCGCAGGAACCACTGATCAAAGTGCAGTATCCTCGGAAGAATCAGAGCCTTCCTGCAGTAGACTCCACTTTTATCATAGGCAAAGTGACGCCGGGATCGAGCCTGGAGATCAATGGCATCAGAGTTCCTGTCCACAAAGAGGGTGGATTTCTTGCGTTCCTCGATGTCTCTGCCGGTGAATTTGAGTTTGTGCTCACTGCGAATCTGGCCGGTCTCTCTACGACACTTGTTTGGCCGGTGAGGATTGCAGACCGATATTGCGCAGTCCCCAGGGATTCCCTCGCGATACTGCATCAATATCACGTACCGACTGTGTATCAAGAGCTCGTCTCAGGTGATCTGCTGGAGGTTAGCCTCAGAGGAACGCCGGGGGGTAAAGCTTCATTCTCGATAGAGGGCGTTGCAAGAGATATTCCGATGGTGGAAAGCGGCCTGCTGTATGAAAATTCATGGGGTAGCGAGGTGTTCGGTTCGGGTGCAGTTCAGCAGGAGAGCAATGTAGCCGGCATATATAATGGAAGTCTCTACATACCGGATTCTGCGCTGGTCGACAGTGCACGCATTTTCTACAAATTGCAGGTTTCCGCAAAGCAGGTAGCGGCCGGGCGGACCGGACCTAAGGTTGCTGTGGCGGACAGTGTCTATTCGGTCGTAGAAGACACCGCATTTGGTCGTGTGACTGTTACCCGTCACGGATACCCGCGAGTCGTCGAGTTGAAAGATTCTGTGCAGTCGATCAGGACCGGACCGCGCAAAGGGTACCTGTCGATATTTCAGCCAAAAGGCGTTCGATTCGTCTGCATCGGCAAATATTCGAACTACCTCAGGTTGGCGTTGGCGCCGGGCCAGACAGCCTGGGTGCCCGACACATCGGTGATCCTGATGGCCCAGGGTACACCATCACCGCAGAGCTTCATCAGGGATCTTAGATGCACGGGTCTCGTCGACCGGGTCAGATTGCAGGTGTTTCTTGACGAAAAGCTCCCGTTCCAGGTCGAGGAACTCCTCGACGAACGCAAGTTCGTGCTTCGCGTATTCTATGGCACATCCGATACCGACTGGATTAGGTATATTCGCTCTCAGGAATTCGTGAAACGAGTCACCTGGAGTCAGGAGCAGGATGGTGTATATAGACTCGTAGTAGAGCTTGAGGACTTCAATGTCTGGGGATGGGATAGCTATTACGAAGGCAATACGCTGACACTCGACATAATCCGCGGACCCTCCAAGTTGCGATCATACAAGGACTTGAGGATCATGCTGGACCCCGGGCATTCCGCAGATCCCGGTGCTATCGGGCCTACCGGACTTACGGAGGCCGAGGCGAATCTGTCCATTGCTCTCCGGCTGGCGGAAATGCTCCGTAAGAAGGGAGCGACGGTATTTGTGACACGGGTCGACAATTCGGATGTGAAGTTGTATGACCGTCCGAAAATGACGAGAGAACACAATTGCGATATCTTCATTTCGATTCACAATAACTCTGTTCCGGATGGCATGAATCCGTATTATGCGAACGGAACGTCTGCATACTACTACAATTCTCACAGCAAGGCACTGGCTGAATCGATATTGGCGCGGATGGTCGACCGAACCGACCTGCGCGATCACGGTTTGTTCTATGCGAATTTCGCGGTGACTCGTCCTACACAGTACATCGCTGTTCTTGCGGAATGTGCATTCATGATCATTCCGGAGCAGGAGGCGGCTCTGAGGACAGAGTCATTCCAGGAGAAATGTGCCAAGGGCATTCTCGAGGGTCTCGATGATTACCTGGATTCACTCGATGATGACTGATTCTCTCCCAGTCGCTATGACTTGACTGCGCCGGCGGTTATCCCGGATACGATCTGGCGCTGGAACAGTAGAAAGACAGCTATCACAGGAATCGCCGATATTGTCGATGCCGCGAACAGCTGTGGCCAATCGATTTGCTGATACCCCTGCAAAAGTGCGAGCATGACCGGAAGTGTTCGCATTGTCTCCGATGATGTCAGGATGAACGGAAGCAAGAATGAATTCCAGTTTGTCATGAAGACTTGCACGGCAAGGACCGCCAGCACCGGTTTGCACATCGGCGCGACCACCGAGAAAAGAATTCTCAGCTCACCCGCACCATCGATGCGTGCCGCCTCTTCAAGATCGGGCGGAAGCTCTCGGATGTACTGAGTGATCAGCAGCACGGCGAGTGGATTCACGAGGAAAGGCACAATAAGGGCGAAGTAGGAATCGTACCACCCGAGGCCTTTTATCAAGAGAAATAGGGGGATGATGATTATATGCACCGGTATCATCAGGACTGCCGCCACCGACAGAAAGAGGAGCTTGTTAAACTTGAGTTTGAACCGCGCGAAAGCATAACCGACCATCAGACAGAAGACGAGATTGCCGACTGTTACGATTCCGCCGACAACGAGCGAATTTAAGATTGAACGGCTGAAACCGCTGACTTTGAGGATCGAAGAGAGATTCTCAAGAGTGAACCTGTACTCAGTCAAATTGCGAAGGAGCGAGCCCGATGCAAAACTCTCGGAGAATGTTCCGAGAAGCATCCACCAGAGTGGCAGAAGCATGCCAATGAGGATCACCAGCATGAGAATCCATGTAAGAACGTTGCGAATCTTCATTCTGCAGTGCTCCGTCCAACGCGGAAGAGCCGCATTTGTATCAGCGCGAAAATCATGATCAGGACGAACAGTATATATGCTGCCGCCGATGCATAGCCCATGTCGAACCGATGCAGCCCTCGGTCATAAACAAAATAGACAGCGGTGAGCGTTGAGTTCAACGGTCCGCCTTTGGTCATGACGAATATCTCGACGAACACCTGGAAAGACTTGATGGTATTGATCAGTATTATGTAAAGTGCCATTGGGCGCAATTGCGGGAGCGTGATCCTGATAAATGATGACCATGACGATGCACCATCGATTGCAGCTGCTTCATAATGCTCCTGCGGGATTGATTTGAGTGCGGCGAGGAATAGAAGCATATAGTAGCCGGAGGCAATCCAGATGTCCATCGCCATAATGGCAAAGAGCGCCGTTGACTCAGAGAAAAGAAAGCCACGTTCCGGCGTCGGGATGCCAACCAGGTCGCAGAGCATCGTCAGGTAGCCGCCTCTGGAGTACAGATTCGTGAAAATCAATGCTATGACAACGAGAGATGTGATAGATGGAATGAAGTATCCCGATCTGAAGAATCGTGCTCCCGGTATCTTACGATTGACCAGCAGCGCAAGAGCTAACGCAAACAGAGTCGTGAATGGAATAGTCCCGACTACGAATATCAGCGTATTGAACAATGCCTTCAGGAAGTCCGAATCCATGAAAAGATTGCGGTAGTTCGCAAAGCCGACGAAGTTGATGGTTCGACCGAGCAATTCATAGTCTGTGAGACTTAGATAGAAAGAGTAGGCGAGAGGATAGAGCCAGAATAGCAATAGAGTGATAATCCAGGGTGAAAGATACAACAGCGCAGTTCTTCGGTATGAGAGCGGTCGATTGACGGCCATATCTCTATTCCAGCAGCTTTTTGATTTCGTTGGAAGCTTTTGTCAGCGCGGTGCTCGCATCTGATTTGTGGTAGATCGCTTCTTCTACAGCTCTTTCAATGATTTCCTCAATATACACCCACTCTGGATGGAGCGGTGAGGAGCGAGCGGTCATGATCTGCTGGAGAAATATCCATCGCAGTGCGTTCGGATCCTGCATCATCTTTACTGAAGCCATGATATTCGCAGGCGTAGGACTACCGACAGCTTTGCAGAATTCGTAATCCGGTATTTCTGAGGTCAGATAGGTGGCAAGCTTAAGCGCTTCGCTTTGATAGTCGGATGCCGAGTTAACAGCAAGATATTCTCCTCCAGCGAATGATACGGACACATCACCGGAGTCAGGGACAGGAATTACCCACCCGCCGACATCGAAGGGAGGGGGCTGTTTGTCAATGCGTTTCAACAGCCAGTCGCCGGAAATTATGAACCCGAGTTCACCCGCGAGGAACTTGTCATCGAGTGCGCGTTGCGTGTCCATGTAACCGACATCTGAGAGGGAGACATAATACTCTAATGCTTCGATAGCCGGCTGTTCACCGAGCAGCGATTCGGATCCATTGTCGGAGAGTATTTCGCCGCCATTGCTCCACAGGAACGGCAGAAACTTCTTGTAGAGCCGATGCCTCTCGGCAGAGTTCGAGCCGAAACCGAAATACGGCTCTCCAAGCGCCGTTATCTGCTTAGACTGCCGCAGCAAATCTGCCCAAGTGGCTGGAGGATCTGTATTACTTTCACCGGACCGTAATAGCAGATCCTTGTTGTAATAGAGAATCCTCGTTCCGAGCAGCCACGGGATAGCGTACGCTCGGTTCTGGTACAGCGCAGGTTCCCACATCATGAATTCAGCTTGTGCGCTGTCATGGAATTCGGATATATCTGCGAGAACGCCCTGCCTCGCGAATTCGCCGATCCAGTCTGATCCCAATTCGATTAAATCGGGAGCGGTTCTGGTAGAAAACGCAACGACTATTTTCTCGTGTCCGTCGGACCACGTGAGATCGACCAGATCAACAGTCACGTTGGGGTTAAGCTCTTCATATTCGCGGATTAGTCTTTCGATGGTCGGTTTGACTTCCGGAGAAGTCCAGAACTGCCAGAAGCTGAGCCGAATCTTGTTCGAGTCGGCACTGCCTCCACAACCGGCCAGCAAGGCTACAAGACAAAGCAATGCGATCTTCTTCATAACTTACAAGAGATGCGTCCAGCCACCATGAGTCAACATTAAAATCTGTTTTTGTTGACCATAACAGCCTGCTACGTACATTTGCTATTGATAAGAAGTCTGTGTAGGAGGTGCATCGTCCGGCATTCTGTGAGGGCATTCTGGCTGCTCCTGTTCTGCGTTATATCTGCGCTGTTCTGTCCTGTCGCGAGCGCAGAATTCACTGCCATTGATACTCCTTCCGATGGTGGCGGAAGTGTGACGCTTTGTTGGTCCGCGTATGATTTCGTTGGATCATCCGCCGCAGACACCCTGACAATTTATCGGCGCAATGTAGGTTCCATCGCCTGGAAATTGATAGCTGTGGCTGCATTGAGTGATGAATCGCACTTGGACGACTCTGTGGCTGATGGGAAGCCTTACGAATACATGATAGTGGCCAGAGGCGGTGATTCCTCATCGAATCTCTACGCAGGTCCGGTCTCTGCAAGTGCGCAGTGGTATAACGCACATCGCACGACTGTGCTCATCGGCACGCTCGTATGCGTCCTCACGCTCGTGGCTGTGACACTCCTGTCGAGACGCAACAAGCCATTCTATATTCGACCGATCAAAGGGCTCGAAGCAGTCGACGAGGCCGTCGGACGGGCGACTGAGATGGGCAAGCCTGTCCTGTTCACGCCGGGTTGGGGGGGAGACATCCAGCGGCCTACCACGATTGCCGCTTTGAATATCCTTCGCTACGTGGCTGCGAAAACTGCGGAGTACCGATGCGATCTGTATTTTCCAACTCACGATCCGGTAATCATGGCTGCGGCTGAGGAAGTCGTCCGCGAATCGTATATCGAGCAGGGACAAGCCGATATGTATAATGCTGACAATGTCTTCTATACATCATCGTCGCAGCTCGGTTATGCGGCAGCGGTGGATGGCGTTGTTTCTCGATATAAACCAGCCGCGATCTTTCTCCTCGGGACCTTCGAGGGAGAGGCGCTCATTCTCGCGGAAACAGGCAATTCTGTCGGTGCCATGCAGGTGGCGGGGACCGACTCCACAATACAGCTATCGTTCTTCATGGTAGCTTGCGATTTTACGTTGATCGGAGAAGAACTCTTTGCAGCCTCCGGCTATTTGACTAAGGATGCCAAGATACTGTCATCGGTGAAAGTGCAGGACTTCCTGAAAATTGCAATTGTCGCACTGCTCTTTGCCGGTGCAATCATGGTAACATTCGGATCGAACACACTGGCAGAGTGGATCGGACGAACGTAGGATATCAACTGTGCTGAACAAGAAAATGCCATTGGCGGTTTGCTTCCTTGCAGGCGTATTCGGGCTTGTTCAGTATTTCTCTCCACATCCAATGGTAGTGTCAACATATTCGACACTACTGGACTGGGTCCAGATCATATTTGCGTTTACACTGATTGTCGGCGTGTTGTCGGTCTTCCAGATGCACTTCAAGCGGATTTCACGCCGCGAAAGATTCTGGGGTTTCAGCATAATCACACTCATGGCTATTGTGGTTATGGCTGTGGCTGGCTTTGCCGGCGGAACAGACAGTGGATCGGTCTTTGTCTGGATGTTTGACAATATGCAGGTGCCTATGCAGTCGACGGTGTTCGCGTTGCTTGCGTTCTTTGTTGCATCGGCTGCCTACCGCGGATTTCGACTTCGCAATGTTGAGGCAGGCATCCTGCTGGCTACAGCGCTCGTGATAATGCTTGGAAGGATACCGGTCGGCGAACTCATCGGTGACTTCGTTCCTGCGAGTGCGGAGTGGATACTGAATGTTCCGTCAATGGCGGCCAAGAGGGCAGTGCTGATCGGTATCGGGCTCGGCTCCATAACCACGGCATTGCGCGTGATACTCGGGATTGAGAGAAGCTATCTCGGGAGGAATTGATGGATTTGTCACGACTCGACAGGAGGATCATATATCTTTTGCTGCTGGCAGCAGTCGCGATACCGCTGACTCTCAAGGTAAACCTGCCGGTCAGTGTTGGACCGGAGACGCAAAAAGTGTATGACGCCATAGATGCTCTGCCGCAAGGCAGCAGGATCATGATCTCGTTTGATATCGAGGCATCATCGCTGCCGGAGATTCAGCCGGTCGCAATTGCGATCATCAAACATGCATTCAGCAAGGACCTTCACATTATCGGACTCGCGCTCTTCTCTGAAGGTACTGCGATTGGATATAATCTCCTGTCGTCTATCGCTCGCAGCTATGACAAGGAATATGGCGATGACTTCATATACCTGGGATACCGTCCGCAGTACGTCTCTGCCATATTGGGAATGGGGGAGAATATCAGGGATGTCTTTCCGCTCGATTATCGCAACGAGAATTGGCTCGACTTTCCGGCATTTTCTGATCTTTCCGACTACGATGATATTCCCCTTGTAGTCTCCCTTGCAGATGGCTCGCTGCCGACGTACTGGGTCGAGTATGCCGGGGCACGATACGGCCAGAAAGTGGCCACGGGCCTGACTGCCGTGATGGCAACATCCTACTATCCGTATACGGCCTCCGGTCAACTTGAAGGGCTTGTTGGTGGGTTGAAGGGCGCTTCCGAATATGAGAAGCTGCTCGGCTACAGTGGCGGCGGACAGAGGGGCATGCTTGCACAGTCATCAGGTCACCTTATGATTGTCCTCCTTGTAATTATCGCCAACCTTGCCGCCTGGAGAAGGAAGCTCTGATGGAACTCGGTACACTTGTCGCACTCGTGCTGACTCTGCTGATCTTCTCATTCCTGTATAGGGAGAATCCATTCTATCGCTTTGCTGAATATCTTCTGGTCGGCATCTCTGTAGGGTATTATCTGGTCATAATATCGAGAAACACGATTTATCCGCTGGTGATCGATAAGCTATTTCTCAGAGGCGAGATGATTGTGCTGGTACCGGTAATTCTCGGATTGATGATGTTCGCACGCCTGAATAGGCGATGGGCGTACATGTCACGATTGCCGCTCTCCTTAATGATCGGCTTTGGAGCAGGCATATCGATTCCAGCGATGCTTCAAGCACGAATCCTTAAGCAGATGTCTGCTTCGATGCAGTCTCTTTTCACGATCAATGGCATTATCATCCTGGTTGGGATTGTCACCACGACGGCGTATTTTTTCTTCTCGCGAAAGCAAGAAGGCTTTTACGGTGAGTTCACGAAACTCGGAACCTATTTTCTCATGGTCTTTTTCGGTGCGACATTCGGATATACAGTGATGTCGCGAATATCGTTACTTATTGGTAGACTTGAATTTATACTGAGAGATGCAATTGGGTTGATTTCCTGATGATATGCACCAAATGCAGCACAGCGATGAAAGAGATCAAGCGGTCTTTCCACAAGCAGCGCAAGTGGATATGCCCTAAATGCGGTGCTGTGAAATTCCAGAAGATCAGAAAGAAGTGAACCCCAACTACCGACAATTAATATGGTGACTGACAGATATTGATATGGCAGATCTAAGGGAAGTAAAAATCGGCACTTCGGGCTACTCTTTTCTTGATTGGGTAGGTGTGTTTTATCCCGATGATATCAAGAAGGGCAAAATGCTCGATTACTATGTCAATCACTTTGACATTGTCGAAATAAACTCATCCTATTATAGGATTCCACATCCGAGAGTATTTGAGAATATGGAGAAGAAGACGCCCGATCATTTTGAGTTTATGGTCAAGACTCACATGAGCGTGACGCATGATCGAAAGGACGTCATGGCGCAGGTGGATGAATTCAAAGAGAGCATTAAACCTCTTGTTGATGCGGGTAAGCTGAGAGGCCTGTTGATGCAATTTCCATTCTCATTCAGGTGGTCACAGCAGAACCTGTCATATCTGGCGCGTGCAACCGGGTTGCTTGACAGATACCCGCTCTACATTGAATTCAGACATAGGGGATGGCATCGAGACGAAGTATTTGCACTGTGCGAGAAGGCGAACATCAGTCTCTGCTCCGTCGACGGTCCTCAGTTATCCTCGCTGCCCAGGCCGGAGCTATTCGAATGCGCGCGGAGGATATATGTGCGGCTGCACGGGAGGAATGCTGAGCATTGGTGGAATGGAGGGGCGCTCAGATATGATTATCTGTATTCCGAAAAGCAACTGAAGAGCTGGATAGATAATATTCGCGAAGCGAAGAGGGCAGCCGGTGAAATGTATGTCTTCTTCAACAACTGCCATCATGGTCAGGCTGTGCAAAATGCCAAAATGTTGAAAGAGATGATCAGGCGCGAGATTGACCAGGAGAGTGACAACAAATGAAACGCAGCAGACAGATATTCTTCATAGGAGCCGCGACATTGATTATGCTTGGCTGCTATCACCGTTTCGGGTATCCATTACGGAACTTCTTTGATGCTTCATTGTGCGCTGACGCTTATCTCGCTACTGTGACAATGCCACTTACTGACACATATTTCCAGACTGAGCGAAACGTAAGTCGAAAGCCTTCCGTGAACTGCAGCGCTGCGATCGTGATTGACAACTCCACAAATGAGATTCTCTATCAGAAGAACGCTGACGCCGTTCGGTCGATCGCTTCAATCACCAAGCTGCTGACCGCTATGGTATTGATTGACCTCGACCTCGATTGGGCCGAAGTAGTCAAAGTCAGCAGAGAGGATGCGAGTAACTCAGCTCGATCCAGGTTGAAGATTGGAGAGACCTTCTATGCCAGTGATCTGTTTTACATTATGCTCATCAACTCGGACAATCGCGCAGCCCGGACGCTTGCCCGGAGTACAGGTCTGTCAAATGCTGAGTTCGTAGCGCGCATGAACCAAAAAGCAAAATCGCTCGGAATGTACGACACGGAAATATATGAGGTGACCGGCCTCGACCAACGGAATGTGTCGACAGCTATGGACTGCGCTCGACTTATTGACGCAGCGCTGAAAGTCAAGCTGATAGCTACTGCCGCTACTACCGACCGCTACAGCTACCGATCGCTGAATCACAAACGCAGACGGGACATTGTTAATACGAATAAGCTGCTTAGCTCAGGGTGGAGTGTGCTGGGTGGCAAGACCGGTTACATTCAGAAGTCAGGCTATTGCTTTGTTACGCGTCTTTGTGATGACAACAATCATGATATCACAGTTGCAGTTCTGGGTGCGCCGGGAACGAATACAAGGTTTCGCACAGCCAGAACACTTGCATCCTGGGCATTCAAGAACCTAAACCGTTTTGATCAGGAGAGCCATCATGCCGAAAGAGGAAGTGACTGATCCGGGGTCGATCGAACAGCTTCAGTTCAGTATCGACGCTGTTGGCACAATAGTCAACACCGATCTCCCCAAACTTGCACGGTCGATTGCGCAGCTTGATGAGATGCTGAACAATGTCGATGCCGGCAGAAAGAGAGACAACCTCGTGCTCAAGGAACTCGGATCGAATATACAGGATATTGATGCCAAGCTGGACATGCTCCTCGGGAAAGTAGACATGCTGGAACGACGGTTCGCGGAACTCATGATCGAAGGTTGATGGGCCGCTGGATTTGTCGGGCGACCAGATACATCCATACTCGATCATCGAGTTAGTCTGGTCTTATTCTGCATTGAATCTGCTCCTACACTCCTGCCAGACCTAAAAAGATATTGACAGATTCCGAAGAATAGATTAAATATGGTTTCCATTTGGCGCCCTAGCTCAGTTGGTAGAGCAACGGACTGAAAATCCGTGTGTCCCCAGTTCAATTCTGGGGGGCGCCATTTGTTACTCCTACGAGCCATTAGCACCTCTTCAGCCGAACATCTAAACAGGACGCCTTTGACCTGATATTGCGACCTTCTGCATAGAGAAGGAGAGAGCCTAATACTATTGACAAGCGCATTAATATGTACTAATCTTGGTGCAACTTCATTACCGAGCTGAGATCACTCTGCTCGGGTCGCTGAAGTGACAAGTTTGTGACGCGAACTACAGGCAGAAATCAGGAGTAAGCAATGCCAACTAAGTGCGCCGGGGAGATCATGATTCCCCTTCAGGACTATCCTCATATCCCATATTGGTTCACGCTGCGTCAGGCAGTAGTCGAGATCGAGAAATCTGTTATTGAGTTTCGCGGTCAGAAATCGCTTCCGCGCGCGCTGCTTGTCTTTGACGAGAAGTACAACCTGGTCGGCACCGTTAGGCGACGCGATCTCCTGCGCGGCCTTGAACCTAAATTCCTGCGTACGATGTCAATCTCCTACCGCAAGCAGCTGTTCGATGTCGAAGCCGATCCTAATCTGGTGGACATCTCCGGTGGTAAGGTAGGCCAGGCCATGAAAGAGCAATCGGCTCACCCCGTAAGCGAAATTATGCAGCCGATTGTCTCGACCGTAGACTATAATGATAATCTCGCAAAGGTCATCTATAAGATGTTGAGCAAGGACCTGCATCTTCTGCCGGTTCTGAGTGACCAGGAGATCGTCGGAGTGGTGCGGAGTGTCGATGTGTTTCACGAAGTAGCGAAGATGCTTGATTGAAGCCCTCCCCGCGAATTATGAAGAGGACATTATGAGCTGGCTTAGAGTATTCAGCAGGAAAAAACAACTTGACGAGTCAGTATCGGGCATGTTGCCACAAATGCCTGAACACATCAAGCTCGCCAAAGGCGTAGCTCAAGTAGACTGGAAGCGAATCTCCTTCATACTCCTCGGCCTATTGCTCTTTGGAGTTGTTTACTTTTCACCCGCGTGGCCGGATGCAGTCGATCCCGAAGGCAAGAACTTTGTTCTCACACGAGAAGGTAAGGCCGCTCTTGCGCTCTTCCTGCTTGCAGCAACCTGGTGGGTGTTCGAGGTGGTGCCAATCGGCGTAACCAGCATCGCAATCGGTGTTGTCCAGGCATTGTTTCTGATTCGCCCGGCAGAGATCGCATTCAAAGACTTCATGGATCCGTCGGTCTGGTTCATCATCGGCTCGGTCGTGATCGGTATGGCATTTAGCAAGTCTGGATTGACCAAACGCATGGCTTACAAGATGCTCGTGATGGTTGGCGAGAAGACGAGCATGATATATCTCGGATGCTTTGTTATGACTGCCACGATGACGCTGATAATGGCGCATACTGCCGTTGCGGCTGCAATGTTTCCGCTTCTGATGGCAATCTACGGCCTTTACGAGGAGGACGAGCGACCCACCAAATTCGGCAAAGGACTCTTCATAGGCATGGCATTTGTAGCCGGTGCGGGCAGCATCATAACACTGCTTGGAGCCGCCAGAGGCGCGGTCGCAATCGGATTCTTCAGGGATATAACAGGACGTGAGATTTCCTTCTTCGAGCTATCTGAATACATGCTGCCAGTCGGAGTAGTAATGACTATCCTGCTGTGGGGATACATAATGATATTCTTTCGTCCCGAGCGAAAGACCATCCCCGGTTTACGCGAGAGGGCCAAGGCTCTGAATGCCAGTCTGGGGCCGGTGAAGCGCGGTGAGTATCTCACCATTATCATCGTCACCACCGCGATCGCGGTGATGAGTCTGAGATCGTTCATCCCGGGTCTCGATCTGATCAACAAGAGTGCCATCATTCTGGTCGCTACGATTCTCTTCTTTATGTTTAAGATTCTGACAATCAAAGACCTTGAGGAGATTCCGTGGAATATTGTTCTGCTGTTCGGTGGGGCGATGAGTATCGGATTCTGCCTGTGGCAGACAGGCGCAGCACAGTGGCTCGCTATCGAATGGCTGACTCTTCTCAAAGATGCGACTTGGTTCATATTTGTGATGGGAATTGCTCTGTTCGTGTTGGTAATGACGAATCTGATCATGAACGTCGCGGCGATCGCGATTTCGCTGCCGGTGGCGCTTGTGATCGCGCCATATCTTGGCGTGGCGCCCGAAGTTGTCCTCTTTAGCTGTCTCGTTACCGCCGGCATGCCATTTTTGCTGCTGGTGGGCGCGGCTCCCAATGCCATTGCGTATGAGAGTAGACAATTCTCCAGCGGAGAGTTCTTCAAAGCGGGCATTCCCGCGAGCGTGGTGCTGATGCTTGTTCTTGCGCTCTTCGTCGCTGTGATCTGGCCTATGATGGGGATGCCGGTGACGGTTTCGTGAGGGGCTAGAAGACATCTACGCGGATGACCCCCCTTTCCTTGGGCATGAGAAATTCATTGCTCCTGCTTTCACATCTCTTACGACTGTCGCGCTGTCTTCACTCGTACCTCGCCAAGAGCATCTAGGCCCGACCCGGTACCTTAGTCCCCTCTATGTATGGCTTGTAACGCATGTCCATGACAATAATGTGGTCTATCCACCAATCCTTCAGGAAGGACATCGCTTCTTGAGAAATGCCTTCCTCGTTTTGCAGGGATCGATCGCGCAGTTCCTGCGTCTTCCGGGCAAGGCAACGATGAAGATGTCTGTGCCTTTCCGATTCCGGGAAGCGAGCCTCCTCCATAAGTCGCTCTTCTCGCTCAAAATGAGATAGGATGTATTCAAGCAGCCTGTCGAGTATCCTCCTGATTTCCGAGCGATCGGTTTTCATCTGTATGGCTGTGTAAAGATCGTTGATGATGGAAATGATAGCCTTGTGATCGTTGTCAAGATCAAGGTTTCCGACACCGTAGCGATCGTGCCATTTGACGAAAGTCCTGGTATTCATCGTGCCCCTTTCTGCGAAGTGCCTGGTAGTCCTGCTCTAGCGTACCTGTGAAAGCAAACTAGTTTTCTATGCTTGTTGTCTGCTTTGCAAGATTGAAACAGACCAATTCTCCGCGTCAATTTCAAAAACTCAGAATCCCAACAATCCTATGGAGATCCCAGTATCGCCGGATGGCGACATGATGACATCTCCCCTTTTGTATTATTCGTCATTTGATCAGATTTCCTTAGGCCGGGCTGAGATGTGTTCAGGCTCGATGCGTTCTCGGGCTGAAGACACAAAAAAGAGCCACCGAGCAGAATCGAACTGCTGACCTGACGATTACGAATCGTCTGCTCTACCAGCTGAGCTACGGTGGCCTCATTTAAACCTATCGGCCGTACAATAAAAAAGCCACGGTCTATTTACGCAACCGAAAAGTACTCCACCGCTCGCTTTTTTCGATGTCAGAGCCCGAAACAATCCCGAAAGCGTTGTCATAACGTGGCTATATTCACGAGTACCAGAGCTGTCAGATGTGCAGGCAATCGCTGCATAGGTAGAGGATCAGATGTAGAAGACAAATAAAAAGAGGGTGCCTTCTGGTAGGGTAGAGGGGGCTAGGAAACTACCCAGGGACAGCAGAGGAACACCCTCAAAATCTTCATCAACAATCTACATAAGAGCGCTTGTTTGTCAAGTCATTTTTTCTTCAGTTGCTTCAATATTTGGACCGAGCTCTTTGGCGGCAAGACCGCCATCTTAAGTGACAGTTCCAGAGGTGAAACGTTGCAGTGCAGGTGCTTTCTGACGCTATCTGATCTGCCGTAATAGATTGGATCGAGCCAACTTACTGACAATCAACTCGCAGGCAAAAACAGGGGTATCGTGAGTCTCTGCTTCTGAGGATCGTTCGTCTCCAGAGTGACCGAGTACCATGCGTCCTTCTGAGACTCGCGAGTCGATCTCAGCTTGATAATCAAATCGATAGACTGACCAGGCTCGATACTCGCTCTGGATAACTTGGCTTCCAGATACGGCTCTGAGCTAGAGACAATATCGACACCGATTGGTGCATCGCCAGTGTTAGAGAGCTTGACTTGATACGAGCTGCCGATCTTCTCTCTCTCTTCCAGTGACGACTCGACAACAGCGGGAGTCGCGCTAAGCAATGGATGCACGCGGTCGACGAGGGCGGAGAAATATATTTCGGTAAAGGGGTCAGTGGGATCGTTGGAGAGTACGGAAACCTTCTTTGTTATCTTGCCATGGAACTTCTTGGAATCGAAGAAGATATCGAGTTGTGAGCTGTCGCCCGGGCCGACGTCGGACTTGGACAGCGGAGCATATGTGCAGCCACACGATGGAGTAACTTTGATTATTCGCAGCGTGTCCGTGCCTTTGTTCTCGATATTATAAGTGTGTGTAACCTTGGCTCCTTTAGGCATGCAGCCGAAATCAAAATTGTGTTCGCTGAAATCAATCGTAGCATTTAGAGGCTTCTCGAGCTGCTGCCCAGAGACTGAGACAATCATAACCGACATGACCAGCGAGATCGCCAGAAGTGTGATTTTGCATATTGTTGCGTACATACTAATCCTCCTGATGCCCATTGAATCTACCGTACTTCTTCGATCTTCTCACTCTCTCCAACATCGGACAGCATCCCATGTTCTTTCATCCATTCATCATTATACATTTTGGACAGGTATCTGATTCCTCCGTCGGCCAGAATAGTCACGACTACATCGTTCTCCGAGAGATTGCCGCAGCACTGCCGGATTGCCCAGAGCACCGCTCCTGATGAACCACCAGCAGAGATACCTTCGCTACGGCAGAGTTCGCGAGCCATTCTGAAAGCGTCTCTGTCGTCAACCTGTACAACGTCATCCACATATTCTTTCAGGAACGCCTTGGTGATAACATCCGTCCCGATGCCCTCGACTTTGTACGGGCGGGGATTCGGAATCGGCTCGCTGTTCATGTATGCCGCGAATAGTGAACCCTTCGGATCGACACCGATTGTGACGATATTCGCGTTCTTCTCTTTGAGGAATTTGGAGGCACCGGAGATTGTTCCGCCGGTTCCGATGCCGCAGACGAAATGCGTGACCCTGCCATCGGTGTCTCTCCAGATCTCAGGCCCCGTAGTCATGTAATGCCCCTCGACATTGACCTGGCTGTCATACTGATCCATATAGAAATGTCCAGGTCTGCTCCCAAAAGTCTTGGCCTGCATGTAGAAGCTCGACGGGTCGTCATGCGGCACGTCGGACGGTGTAACGACAATCTCTGCACCGAACGACTTGATCAGATCGCGCTTCTCCTTGCTGGTCTTCTCGGGCGTCGTGAACAGCGATCTGTAACCTTTCGCCGCAGCCACCATAGCACCGCTGGAGCCTGTATTTCCGGACGTGTTGTCCACAATCACGTCATTCGGCTTCAGAAGACCATGTTTCTCTCCGTGCGTGATAATGTAATACGCCATCCGATCCTTGATTGACCCGCTTGGATTTAAGAATTCCAGCTTAGCGAGGATTATAGGCTTCAGATCTGCGACAGTTTTCGTTAGTCTGACCATAGGCGTGTTGCCAATCAGGTCACAGATGTTCTCGGCGTATTTCACTTCTGGTCCTTCTCCCTATCGGGGTCAAACGGCTCCACATGGATCATTACATCCTGCAGCTTGTCAAGGACTTGTCGCAGTGTCATTTTCAGAGCAGTTGCAATGTCGTGTCCCTGGTGAACCGTTAGGTCTCTATCTACCATGATCTTGAGATCGGCGATGTATGTCGGTCCGGATGATCTCACCTTTATCTCTCTTACATGTTTTACACCGTCATGCGCAAGTGCAGTTTCAAGAATCTTTAGTCTGATAGCTGGATCCGGCGCCCCACCCATCAGAAAGTGGAGGTTGTTCTTGAGAAGATTTACGGCATTCTTGAGAATCAG
This sequence comes from Candidatus Zixiibacteriota bacterium, assembly GCA_018820315.1. Taxonomy (NCBI): domain Bacteria; kingdom Pseudomonadati; phylum Candidatus Zixiibacteriota; species Candidatus Zixiibacteriota bacterium. The sequence continues at coordinate 17,192 of JAHJOQ010000157.1, forward strand.
GAATCCAATCCAGAATCCGGCGATCGGATCAAGCACGGGAAAACCGATCTGAGCAACCACTATGCCGATCAGCGCCCCGGAAGATGCATAGACATCGGCGCGATGATCGTACGCGTTCGCAATCACGGCTGGTGAGTTGGCCTTCCGGCCAGCACGAATAGTCCATTGATACAGGATTTCCTTGACGACTATCGTAAATGCTGCCACCGCGGTTGCCAGTTTTCCTGGTACTGTATAATCCTTGTCGATTATTACGTGGACTGCGCTGTAGCCAATGTAGATGCCGGTGATAACCAGCAGAGTCGACACGAATAGCGCAGCGATTGTATCTGCATGACCATGGCCGTATGGATGTCCCTCGTCGGCGGGACGTTTTGCGATTCTGATCCCTATCCAGACGACCGTATTGCCCACGATATCCAGCAGTGAATTGATGGCATCGGCAAGAAGCGCTCTGCTATGACCGAACACCCCGCCAACCACCTTCAACTGGAAGAGAAGGATGTTTACTATCAGTGAAAATCGAGTAGTGTTTTCTGCTGTCAACGCGAATATGTTCATGTTGAAAACGGTGCGAAGTTCTGTAACTGCAACGCAGATACGGTTGCTGAATTCACTCCGGAACTGTTGTTCTCCTTAGGCGGATATGTACGGAATTGAGGCGAGCAGCGCAACCAGAATCGATATGGATCTGATCGAGTCAGAATTCTGATGTCTATCAAGAACGAGTTCAGATTCCCGGTGCGAACTGTGGATCGATGAACAAAAAAGGCCGCATCTCATAATGCGGCCTTCAAATTCTCTGAATCAATGAGCACCAAAAGCGTCTCTGCTATTGATAATCTATCGCTTCTGCCTCGAAATACTCCTTCAATTGAGCCGTGATCTGCTGAGCCTGCTGACGCATTTTCGTCACAGAGCCGCTCTTGTAGCTGGAGGTCAGCTTGAGGAACTGCGAGTAAGCCTGGTATGCCTCGACATAGTCCTCCTGCGTTTCCATGGCCTGTTTTGCAATCCCGAGATTATAGAATGACTGCCAGTGAGTCTTGTCCAGCTTTGACGATTTCGCAAACTCATCGGCAGCCTTATTATATTCTTTGTCGGCAAGGTAGAGGCTCCCGAGCTGGAAGTGAGCCATAGCGTAATTGGGGTCAGCCTTTGTCGCCTTATAATAGGTCGTGATAGCTTCAGTCTTCTTGCCGACCTCCTGATAGCACTTTGCGAGGCTTGTCAATGCTCTGGTATCTGTATGACTTTCAGGAAGATAGGCATTGAATTTCTCGATAGCTTTCTCCCACTTGTCGGCTTTGTAATACAGGTTCGCGTACCCCTTGAGAAGCTCGGTGTCTCTGTCTTTGATCTTGAGTCCCGCATCAAAAGCGGCTGCTCCGGTAACCAGATCGCCTGCCTCAACGCAGGCATAACCGAGGTTCTTGAAACCATCATAGCTGGATGGCTCCAATTCGGTGTACTTCTTGAAATTATCAATCGCGTTTTTGTAATCCTCCTGACCGAAGTAGATAACTCCAAGGTTCAGGTAAGGATCGGCAAATGCTGCGTCGGCGGCAATCGCTGCTTTGTAATTTGTGATAGCTCCCGCCTGATCACCTTTGCCCTCCGCCTCGATTCCAGCGTTGAACTTCTCTTTGGCAGCGTTATCCTGAGCGAGGGAAGGTACCGCCAGAAAGATGCACACTCCCAGCAGAGTCGCGGTGAAAATCGAGATGTGGTTTCCAAAATGCTTCATTTCTCTTTCCTCTTTATTTCTGCTTCAGACTTTCCCGATAGTCATTAAGGTTCTTTCTGATTTCATCATCGTTCAGTGCCAGTATTCTCGCTGCGAGGACCGCTGCATTGATTGCTCCCGGCTTGCCGACAGCAACGGCAGCCACCGGAATTCCGGGCGGCATCTGTACTACAGACATCAAAGCGTCCATTCCGTTCAACGCCGATCCATCCAATGGCACTCCTATCACCGGAAGGCTTGTATGGGCCGCCACTACTCCCGGCAGCGCCGCAGACATTCCGGCAAGGCAGATCACTACTTTAAAACCGTTCGCTTCCGCCTCACGTGCGAGATCGGCTGTCCGGTCAGGGTCCCGGTGAGCGGAACTGTATTCGGTCTCAAACCCGATGCCGAGCTTTATCAGGTATTCCTCAGACCGGTCCACGGCCTCGGAATCAGACCTCGACCCGGCTATAATTAATACTTTCTTATCCATCGAATGTTCCTTAGTGTGTCAGCTTGCTCCTGCGACGAGTCGCTTTCTGACCGATGTCCTTTCTGCAGAATGCTCCGTCGAAACCAATCTTCTGCACAATTTCGTATGCGCCCGCAATCGCATCATGCAGGTTCGCATCCAGTTTTGTCACACCGAGTACTCGCCCGCCGTTGGTCACGGTCTGATCCCCGAAGCGCTCGGTACCTGCATGGAACACGAAGCTATCATCACTGCCATTGCCGTGTAGACCGCTGATCGGTTTGCCCTTTACGTAGCTTCCGGGATAACCTTCTGAAGCCATGATCACGCACACCGAGTAGGCATCTTTCCACGTCAATTCTTCGAGAGAAAGGTTGCCGTCGGCAATAGATATGAATATTTCTGCAAGATCATTCTCGAGAAGCGGCAGGACGACCTGAGTCTCGGGATCGCCGAATCTGCAATTGAATTCAATCACTTTCGGACCTCTCTCATTGATCATCAGCCCTGCATACAGAATACCCTTAAACGTTCGCCCCTCCGCCTTGAGGCCTCGAACGGTCGGTTCGAGGACAAGATCGAGAATGTCTACCATCAGTCGGTCCGAGACAAAGGGTACCGGACAATATGCTCCCATGCCTCCTGTGTTCGGTCCTTGATCGCCATCGAAGACCGGCTTGTGATCCTGCGACGGGAGCATTGGCAGGATTGTCTCCCCATCGGTGAACGCCATCACTGTCACTTCCTCACCGATAAGTTTGTCCTCTATGACGACCTTATTACCTGCTTCGCCGAACACCTTCTCGACCATCATATTGTCAATAGTCTCTCTCGCTTCTTCCACATTATTAACGATGATGGCCCCCTTACCGGCAGCGAGACCGTCAGCTTTGATCACCAGCGGGTATCTCGTCTCAGCGCAGAAACGATGTGCTTCGTCGCGTTCCTCGAATATCCTGAACGGAGCTGTCGGTATGTGATGGTCCCTCATGAACTCCTTGGCAAATGCCTTCGACCCCTCGATCACAGAGGCCTCCTTCGTGGGTCCGAAAATTCTGAGCCCGCGAGCTACGAATGTATCCACGATTCCGCTGGTGAGCGGTTGCTCCGGTCCGACAACTGTCAGATCGACACGCTCTCTCTCTGCAAACTCGACCAGATCGTTGATATTGTCAGCGTTTGCAGGGACGCACTCACCGATCTCAGCTATCCCCGCATTTCCAGGTGCACAGTAGATCTTCTTGACCAGTCGCGAGCGGGAGAGCTTGTGGCAGATTGCATGTTCTCTCCCTCCCGATCCAACAACGAGTATCTTCATTCTCTAACCCTTTCCGTATGAGCCCGTAATATAGAAATATGGCGTCGGGTTGCAAATGGTTTTTGAAGACAGCCGCCAACATGGTAGAATTCTGTTGACATAGTCTATGTCCTGCACTTATTTGCTGCGATTCAAGGAGTCCCGTTGCACAACGAAATACTCTGGATACTATTTGTCATCTTCGATTTGTCGGTCGTGCTGCTGGCGTTTCGTCTCTGGGGCAAGAATGGCTTGTATGCGATGATCGCGTGTTCCGGAGTAATATGCAATATTCAGGTAGTAATCACTGTGCAACTTTTCGGGCTTGTTGCAACCCTGGGCAATATTGTTTATGCCTCGATCTTTCTCGCGACAGATATACTGTCCGAACATTTCGGTCCACGGGCAGCGCGTAAAGGAGTGTGGATCGGGTTTTTTACTCTGATTTGGGCAACTGTTGCGATGCAGTTTGCCGTACATTTTGTACCAGACGAGTCTGATTTCATGCTCGGGCACGTTCGAGAGTTGTTTAGCCTGATGCCGAGAATTGTAGTTGCCAGCCTGGTGGCATATCTGATCAGTCAGCATCACGATATATGGGCGTTCGATTTCTGGAAGAAGCGGACAGCCGGCAAGCATCTCTGGCTCAGAAATAACGCCTCGACTTTGATTAGTCAGCTCATGGATTCTCTGGTGTTCACTTTGATTGCATTTGTCGGTGAGTTTGATACGGGAGTCCTGATTCAGATTCTGATAACAACTTACTTGATGAAAGTCATCGTTGCAGTGGCTGACACACCATTCGTTTACCTATCGCGATCATTCGCCCGGAGGGAATCAGGCTGATTCGTTTTTGTTTGACAATGCACACAAATAGTGCTAAAATGTATAAATGAGTATTGTCTCGAGCGGGAGATAAGTTCGGGGCTGCATCGATTTTGCTTAGATATTTAATGAGCGTTGCTTATTGACATCAATTAAATGTCCTTTGGCTCGCTCTGATCATTGCGAGGGGCATCCTATGAATCAGAGTTTACACTTGAGTCAGAGCTAACTCCATCCCTAATAGCTGCCGGAAAAATGCCATGGCCGATATCCTAATCTGCTGGAATTGCAAAGAAGAGATTGAAATTGGCGACAAGGTTACTCGCCAGGATGCTTGTCTTCATTGCGAAACTCCCGTTAAGTGCTGCTTCAATTGCCTGCACTATAACAAAGATGCTTTCCATCAGTGCAACGAGTCAGCGGTTGCAGAGTGGGTGCGGTACAAGGAGAAGGCAAATTTCTGCGAGTTTTTCACGCCGCGGCTTCCACGCTTTGTGAAGGTCGAAGAAAAACCGAAAACTCCTGAGGATAAAAAGAAGGCTTGGGATAAGTTGTTCGGCGATTGACATTCACAGATTGACATACACCTGCCAACCATCCTCCAGATTTAACTTGCAGGCAAAGATTCCGTTCAGTAGATTTATACCTACATCTGTTCTCTTCATGTCTCACTGAAGATGTGATGATAAGTTGTTGTGAATGTGATGTATATCGTCAATTCTCACGGAGGAGTAGATCGCAAAATGGAAGAACGACTGCTATACATAATTGAGGATGACGACTACGGTAACTTCGGCCCGTTGACTGTAAATCGGGCAGTTTATCAACTGCGGCTCGGAATCGACCTGCTTCACGAAAAGTGGACGTCATTCATACCGGCCAGCGAGACGCGGCTTACAATCCGAAACGAACTCGCCGGGATTGCATCTGAGAAGAACGGTATGCGGTGCAATGACTTCCGGGGTGTCGCATCTTCCGGTGCGGTGTTTGTCAATGGTAGATACATAGCTGACTCCTCTCTGGCAGAGACAATTAGGTCACTCGACAAAGCGCAGATCTTGCTGTGTGAGGGTAATCTCGTCGCGGCGTTCGTCCCAGCGGGGTCAGCCGAAGCAAGTGATCTGGAGCGTCTGAAGTTCTGGGGCTACGGACATTTCAAAGAAATTATCAAGAAGATTCCGAAAAAGGACGTTATAGCGACAGAAGTGAAGCATATTTGGGACTTCATAAGGCTAAACCCCGAGCAGATTTCGGCTGATTTCGAACGCATTACGCAAGATGCGGGGGGTGCCTCGATTGCGGAGAGTTCACTGGTTGACGCCGGTTGCACAATTCACAACAGGTGCGCGGTTCGGATCGCTGAGGGGGCCATGGTCGATAGTCAGGTGGTCATAGATGCTCGCGGGGGACCTGTCTACATAGGTTTCGGAGCGAGAATCGAACCACATACGAGAATCGAAGGCCCCTGCTATGTCGGTGAGAACACTATGCTCGTAGGGGGAAAGATCAGAGAGGGTTGCTCGATCGGACCAGTGTGCAAAGTCGGAGGCGAACTTGAGGAGTCGATCATTCTCGGCCATTCCAACAAGTTTCACGATGGTTTTCTCGGCCACGCCTATCTTGGTGAATGGGTCAATCTGGGCGCCATGACAACTAATTCCGATCTCAAGAACAACTATGGTACTATTCGCGTTGATCTTGGAGAAGGCCAGCAGGATACGGGCATGACCAAGGTGGGATCATTCATCGGCGACCACGTAAAGACCGGTATCGGGACAATGCTGAACACAGGAATATCCCTCGGATTCGCCACCAATGTATTCGGGGCCGGGCTTGTTGCCGATAAATTCGTTCCTCCATTTTGTTGGGGGAGCAGCGGCAACTATGCCGAGTACGATATCGAGCGAGCAATTGCGACAGCTCGCGTTGTCGTCGAGCGACGAAACGTGGCATTCACAGCTGAAGATGAGAGGGTATTCAGAGCAGTCTTTGAGGAAAGCCTTGAGAAGCGTGCGCATTTCATCGACTCATCCAAGTCTGATAGAGGTTAACCAGATGTTAGACGTGACGATAATAGGGAGAGGGTACTTCTCACGCGCGGGCAGGGCTACTGTCTCTTGCTCCGAGGAACTTGCACCGATTGAATCCGGGAGATGTAGATGCCTGAACTAAGAAAAGATCCTGTAAGTGGGCGCTGGGTGATAATTTCCACTGAGCGTGGCAAGCGTCCGTCAGATTTTGCGACACCGCCGAAGACTCGCGAACCGAAGATGTGTCCTTTTTGTCCCGGATCGGAGCATCTGACTCCTCCGGAGGTGTTTGCGGTCAGGCCGACTGCGACAAGTCCAAATACTCCAGGATGGGAATTGCGGGTGATCTCCAATAAATATCCCGCTCTTAAGATTGAGGGTGGCCTCAATCGAGAAGCGGAGGGCATGTTCGACAAGATGAACGGCGTCGGCGCTCACGAAGTGATCATTGAAACTCCGCACCATCATCTTGATCTGGCTGATCTGAGTCCCCATGAGATCGAAATGGTGATAGATGCATTTCGCCTGCGAATGAATGACCTGCGCAATGATTTCAGATTTAGATATGTAATGCTGTTCAAGAATCAGGGCGAGATGGCCGGAGCGTCACTCGAGCACGCTCACAGTCAATTGATTGCGACTCCGATTATACCCAAGCGTGTGCTTGAGGAACTCAAGGGCGCTAAGACCTATTACGATTTCAAAGAGCGTTGCATTTTTTGCGACATAATCAGGCAGGAGCTTTCGCAGGGAATTCGAGTTGTCGATCAGAATGAGGAGATGGTGTCTATCCAGCCATTCGCGCCTCGCTTTCCATTCGAGACCTGGATTCTTCCCAAGAAGCATGCAACTCATTTCGACAAATCGAGTGATAAGGCATATGCCGGACTAGCGGCAATCCTGAAGGATACACTGCTGCGACTCAAGATCGCTCTCAAAGATCCTCCGTACAATCTCGTCATCCATTCCGGTCCGCTCATCGACGGCTACGAACGCGAGTACCACTGGCATGTGGAGATCTTCCCGAAACTGACCAAAATTGCCGGATTCGAATGGGGTACGGGATTCTATATCAACCCGACACCTCCAGAGGCTGCGGCTGACTATCTTAATGAAATCGATGTCAACGCGGTACTGACGTCGACACAGACGACATAGATATTAAGCCAGATTTCGGGTTGCCAACATCTCAGTTTTAGGTATCTTACAAATCTATGGGCGCCGCCAGGATAATTATCTGGAAGGAAGCCACGCTCCTTCTAGTGCTGCTTACTCTTTTTGCATTCCACTCATGGTCTCTGAATTTCACTCAGGATGACGCCTACATATCGTATCGCTATGTCGAGAATTTCACCGAAGGTCACGGGCTCGTGTTCAACTACGGTGAAAGGGTGGAGGGTTACACGAATTTCCTTTGGATTATGATCCTCACTCTCGTCACTTTGGTCGGACTGCCGATGATTCTCGTCTCAAAGGTTCTTGGGGTTGTGTTCGGTGCAGGGACAGTTGTTCTGACCTGGTTGTTCGGTAGAGAATACTCCGATCATAAACGCTGGCTCGTGCCGTTTATCGCTCCCGCATTTCTTGTGGCGAACGGTGCTCTCTGTTACTGGGTCATCGGCGGTCTGGAGACCGGTCTATTCATATTCCTGTTCTCGCTGACGCTGTATGTGGAGATGAAGAGACCCTCGCTGACGCCGTTCATTCTGGTTCTGGCAGCACTCACACGCCCCGAAGGGGGACTACTTTTCGGCATAGTGTTTCTCTATAGGTGGATAATCCTGCGGCACAACATGAAGCAACTCGCTGTCTTTGCCGGATCGTTCTTCGGCTTGCTCCTTCCGTATGTTATCTTCAAGCTGATTTACTTCGGTGATCTACTTCCGAATCCTTTCTATGCGAAGACAGGCCTTTCGGTAGAGTACCTGAAGAGCGGGATTGGATACGCGTGGTTGTTCTTGAAACACTACGGCGCATTCGGATTATTCTTCATCTTGCCGTTGCTCTTTCGCCGAAGCCTCCCGAATATGATCAAGTTGATGTGGATGGCGGTCGTCATCTATACTGTCTATATCATTCTCGTGGGCGGAGACGTACTGAAAGTCCACAGGTTCTTTCTCCCGATACTTCCGGCATTCTATCTCATCGCAGCGTTTAGTGCATGGAGTGTGTTAACAACGTATAAGAAAGCGAAGTGGCCGGGACTGGTCGTAGCTGCTTTTGTCGGGGGCTATATAATATGGGGTATCCTCATACCTTTGGACTATATCAAGCAGACCGGTTATCTGGAGAGGGCCTTCATCAGCAAGATGACGCTTGTCACCGAGAGTCTCAGGGACATCGATAGAAGCGATTTTTCCATTGCGACTACAACCATCGGCAAAGTCTCGTACACTCTCAAGGGGCACAAGGTCATCGATATGCTCGGCCTGACAGATCGTCATATCGCGAAGAATCCGGAGAAGATAGAGGGGATGCAGACTACCTGGAAGGAGCGGAATTTCAATACTGCATATCTCCTTGAACAGAAACCGGATTACATTCTGTTCTCCACCGGTCACAAAGCATCTGCGCCCGCCGAGCGAGCACTGATTCTGAACTCACAGTTCAGAGAGAATTACTCTACGATCGGTTTTCTCTCAGGCAATCGACTGAAGGTAATCTGGAAGAAGCGTGGCAACTTCTCCTCACCGAACAGGCAGCTGCCGACAACAGAATTCGCAGACCTGATGTACGACGGTCTGAATCTCATGAATGATAAAAAGCATACAGAGGCGGTGGAAGCCTTTGAAAAAGCGGCTGAATTGTGCAATCATGACTTTGCGCTTGCGGAGTTTTTCATAGGCCAATGCTCTGGTGAACTCGGCCAGACTGAGAAGATGGTCAAGCACTGTCGAAAGGCGATTGAGCTTGATTCATACAATCTCGAAGCCAGAATGGACTTATCCACTTACTACTCAAGTATCGGAAATGTGGAAGAAGTCCGGAAGTTGAGCAACGAGATCCTGACCATAGCTCCCTGGCTCAGGCGCTGATCCCACAAGTCTCCTTTCCGTTCATTCATTGCTTCCTGACGGAAATTCCCTCCAGACAACCGGGAAATCTTTTCTCTAGATTCGTCATTAGGAGATACTCCTACCGGTCGCTGCACCAATCGACCTAAGGCTTGCGATCGAACCTAACTTCCTGTGAATCTGTCGTATAGCTTCGCTCACGAAACCGAATTGCAGCTCACAACTGCGCTTGGCATGAGTTTCGCTAAAATGGGGGTGGAGGATTTTATGATCAAGGGCATATATCGCGCTGCATCCGGCATGCTGCCGCGGATCAAAAGACAGGAAGTCATCGCCAATAATCTGGCGAATGTGAATACGGCAGGCTTCAAACGCCAGGGTGTGTTCAGTCAGGAACTCGGCCGAGCAGAACAGCGGATAGTTCCGAAACAGGAAGGATGGGAGACTCCTATGTTAAGCGATATCTACACCGATCACTCACAGGCTGTGCTCGACCCGACAGGCAATGATTTCGACATTGCTCTGGATGGAAGCGGGTTTATGGTCGTCGAATCGCCCGAAGGAGACGAACTGTATACCCGTGCCGGAGGATTCTCGCTCTCTACAGAAGGCCAACTCATCACTTCTTCGGGGCATGTGCTGATGTCTGATGCCGGACCACTCACCCTTGAACCAGACAGCACATTTGAAGTTGGCATTGATGGGAGCATTACAATCAATGGCGAGGAGGTCGGCAGGTTGGCGTTGGTGGACTTTGAGAGACCGTATGATCTCGAGCGGCTCGATAGTGGCACGTTCAAAGCCTCGAACGGAGCTGTCCCAATAGATCCGGAGAAACTCCATGTCAGACAGGGATATCTCGAGAGAGCAAATGTCGACGTTATCCGAGAGATGATCGATATGATAACGTCATTTCGTGAATATGAATCAAATCAGAGGGCAATTCAGATAGCTGATGACACCCTTCAGAAGACAGTGAACCAAGTAGGAGCAAAGAGATAGGGAGGGCATGATATGATAAAAGCAATGAGAACAGCGGCAAGCGGTATGGCCGCGCAGCAGATGAACGTCGATACTATCGCGAATAACCTCGCGAATGTCAATACAACTGGATTCAAGAAGAGCAAGCTGGAATTTCAGGATCTTCTCTACACTAACATTCGACAGGCCGGGGTGTCGTCCTCAACAGGTACGACCGTGCCGACAGCGCTTGAGGTCGGCTACGGAACAAGGCCGGTGGCGACCGTGAGGCAGTTTCAGGTTGGCGACTTATCTCAAACCGGGAATCCACTCGATGTAGCCATCGAAGGCAACGGTTTCTTCCAGGTGACAATGCCGGACGGAACAACCGGGTTTACGCGGGATGGGTCGTTCAAGCTGTCACCTGACGGCCAGTTGACTACCTCGGATGGATTCTTCATCACGCCCGAAATCACGATTCCAGAAGATGCGGAGTCGATCTCGTTCGGATTCGACGGAAGAGTCTATGCGAAGATAGTGGGGCAAACCGACCCGCAGGAACTCGGTCAGCTCGAACTGGCGAAGTTCATCAATCCCGCCGGACTGGAAGCAATCGGCCATAACCTTTACAACCAGACCGTCGCGTCCGGCGATCCGGTCGTAGGTGTGCCGGGTGAGGAAGGGCTTGGGACTCTCGGACAGGGCTTTCTTGAGATGTCAAATGTCGATGTTGTTCAGGAGATGGTGAACATGATTGTGGCCCAAAGGGCGTACGAAATAAACTCAAAGGCCATCCAGACTTCCGACGACATGTCCGGATTGGCGAACAACCTGAAGAGATAATTATGAGAATGTTCAATATAGGATTGTTGCTTCTCTGTTTGACCGCTGCGGCTGTGCAAGCTGATTCCAGGGTCCTAGATGCAGCTCGTGATTACATCATCGACAGGTTCGATTTAGACCCGGCGTCAGTGACAGTGAGCATGCGCGACAACAAATCGTTCGATTGTCTGATTCCGGGCGATTCCATCGGAGTCTATGCGACTTCCGATGCGCCTCCACGTGGCAATTACTCCCTGCGGTACGAGATCATCAGGGGTGGTGCGATCATCAAGACAATTTCTGCGTCAGTGAGAGTATCGATCTGGGCGGATGTCTGTACGGCCAACAGAAAGATCAAGCGTGGAGAATCGATAGCACTTGACGATTTGACTGTCGAGCGCAGAGAGGTGACCCGCAATTTCGACAAGGTGATTACTTCCGCAAATGATCTGCTCGATATGAGAGCAGCGAAGTCTATTCAAGCTGGAAACGTGATAGAACGTGACATGATGGAGGTCACTCCAGTGATCAGTCGAGGAGATGAAGTGATCATCAGATGTGATGTGGGAGCAATGGAGATCAGCACTACCGGTGTAGCAAAAAATGACGGTTCGCCGGGAGATCAAATAACCGTGCAAAACAAGGCCACGAAGCAGAGAGTCATTGCAGAGGTCTTTGCGCCCGGTGTTGTTGTAATCAGAAGATAAGATGTTAAGGAGCTTGACGATGTCCATATTGATGAGACTCATTATCCTCTCGGTGGCAGCCCTGCTACTGGTGAATCCTGCCATGTCGACACCTCTGGTCGGGAGATCGGGCAGTCTCTTCACCGACATTAAAGCTCACGGAATCGGTGATATTCTGACTGTGAAGATCTATGAAGATGCCCAGGCGACAAATCTGTCGCAGACGAATGTGACGAAGGAAGGGAAGTTTGAAACCAGCGGCGGGCCGGGGATCGGGACCCTTGATTTCATCCCCATATTCGGTGCTTCCGGCGAAAACAAGAATGAATACAAAGGAACCGGCAACAATGCGCGTGCCGGCAATCTGAAAGCGCGGATGACGGTCAAAGTCGTCGCGGTGCGCACCAATGGCGATCTGGTGGTTGAAGGAAACAGACTGATCACGATCAACAATGACACTGAAACTCTGACCCTCAGCGGCATTGTCAGACCACAGGATGTCGACGCCGGTAATTCAGTAGAGTCGTACAACATCGCAGATGCGCAGATATCTTACCGTGGCAAAGGTCCGGCTTCTACCGGGTCACGGCCCGGTATAGTAATTCGTTTCCTGAACTGGATATTCTAAGGTGCAGTTATGTTTAAGAAACTAGTAATAGCAGCAATCATAATCATAGTCCCGATAATCTGGTTCGGAGCAAAGGCGATGGCTGACGTTCGGGTGAAGGATATCGCCCGCATAAATAGCCAGAATGAGGTATCGCTCATCGGCTATGGTCTGGTCGTCGGTTTGGAAGGCACGGGGGATGGTAAAGGGACGATCTTCACTGTTCAGTCGCTGGTGAACATGCTCCAGCGGATGGGCGTGACTGTGCCGGTCGATAAAGTCAAGATCAAAAATGTCGCGGCAGTCATTGTGACTGCGGCTCTTCCTCCTGGCTCAAAACAGGGAAGTAGCATCGATTGTACGGTCTCCTCCCTTGGCGATGCTACTTCCCTAAAGGGTGGCACACTGCTGATGACACCGATGAGTGCAGTTGATGGTCGAGGTTTCGGATATTCATCCGGGCCGATCTCAATTGGTGGCTTCAATGTCCAGGTGGATGAGAATAACAAGATTGTCAACAATTACACATTGGTCGGACGGATACCAAACGGGTTTCATGTTGATGTAGATTATTCGATGGAGGATTTCGACTGTCAACTTCTACAGCTCAGCCTTACGAATCCTGATTTCACGACCGCCGACAGACTCAAAGATAAAATCAACGAGGTGTTCCCGGGAAGTGCCTATCCACTCGACGCCGGAACTGTAGAGCTTGTGGTGCCCGATTCACTTCAGATGAAGTCGGGCTGGGTGAAATTTGTATCGTGCGTAGAGAACTTGACTATTGAACCGGATGTGCCTGCTCGTGTGGTGATCAATGAAAAGACCGGCACGATTGTAGCCGGAGAGAACGTGTCGATTGCGCCGGTTGCACTGGCTCACGGCACCATAACTATAAGCATCAAGTCCGTACCGGTGATTTCGCAGCCAGCTCCGTTCTCTCAGGGCAAGACTGTGGAAACTCAGGAGAGTTTCATCGATGTCACCGATGAAGAAGCGAGAATAGTATATTTCGAGGAGCGAACTAACATCTCCGAAGTTGCATCTGCGCTCAACGCTATCGGTGCCACTCCTCGTGATGTCATATCGATATTTCAAGCTCTGAAGGCAGCGGGAGCGCTGAGAGCGCAACTCGTGATACTCTGATCCTGGGAGTCCAGCGTGGTTGGTCAAATTGGAATCGACTCTGCCCGCGACATGATTCGCATGGGCGCAGATCAGAAGGACGCTACAGTCAGACGACTGAAGCTGGAGAAGGCTGCGAAAGATTTTGAGTCTCTATTCGTGTTTCAGCTACTCAAGACTATGCGTGCATCATATGTGTCGGATTCGAAGGATGACAACGGCCTGGGAAAGGGCATGTTCATGTCTATAGCCGACGAGGCGCTTGCAAACAAGATCAGTGAGACCGGAGCATTCGGAATTGCGGATAAGCTCCTTGAGGCATTCGATAAGCGGGAAGGATCTTCGGTCGGTTTGTCTCCTGACGGGATAGAATCTTCGGATGCTACTCTTCGCCGACAGATCTACCAGAATCTGCCGTCCAGAGCTAAGTTATTCGATCTCAAGGCACTCACCGACACCAGAACTAACAGAAAAGAATCAGGCTTGACTTCAGTGGAATTGGACGATGTTATCAGCGCGGCTGCGAAAGAACACAAGATTCCTGCGAAGCTGATAAGAGCAGTAATTCAGGTCGAGTCGTCCGGTGACACCTTGGCTGTCTCCAGGCGCGGCGCGAAAGGGCTCATGCAATTGACTGATTCGACTGCTTCGGAGATGGGTGTAAACAATGTCTTCGATCCGGAAGAGAATATTCAGGGCGGGGCGATGTATCTCGGTGGACTCATGAAGAGGTTTTCCGGAAATCTCAAACTCGCTTTGGCAGCCTACAACGCTGGTCCGGGAGCCGTGGAGCGTCATGGGGGGATTCCTCCCTACCCGGAGACAGAGCGTTATGTGGATAAAGTGCTGAGTATCATGGAGAATGCCAGATAAGAGGTAAAGGTATCTGTTCAAAAGTCCGACAATATGAATCGAGAGACAATTAGGAGATAGTGTGGAGTCGCTGACGAAAAAGTTGACCGACATCGTTTCACGCGAGGTCTTACAGTTCGAGCTTGTGCTCCAATTGATGGCTGACCAGCAGAATTATCTGGTGGCGAATGATTTGGAAAACCTGAATCGAGTGGTCAAGGAGCAGGAAGAAGCGATCCTGAAAGTGCGCGAACTGGAGAAATCCCGTCTGCTTATTATTGATGAGATCTCCGATGTGACCGACGACGATTCGGAAAATCTAACGTTGACTCAAATTGCGAAGAAGCTGGCTCTGCCTCAGGCGGAGAAACTCCAAAGGCTGCAGAAGACACTTCTGGATCTGCATGAGAAGATTACAAGGGCCAGGTCGAGAAATGAATTCCTGATAAAGAAATCAATGGAACACATAGA
>JAHJOQ010000158.1 GCA_018820315.1 Candidatus Zixiibacteriota bacterium
CATTCGACTTGACTTCCATCCGGTTCCAGTCATGTGTTGTGTGGTGAAAGGCATGCGGTGCATTCAGAACATCAGATACCGGAGCGAGATATCTCGCCGGGACCCGCAGCCTGATAACCACCAATAGAAAGGAGAGTCTACTATGGCAGACACCCTGCATCAAGCAACTGCAGCTTATCTGAAGTACCTGAAGACTCAGGGAAAGAAGGAGGCGACACTTTTCACTTACGCCAAAGATCTCGAACAGATCGAGACCTTCTTCGGAGCAGACCGGAAGCTGTCCGCGATCCTGCCGGCGCATGTAGGGAGGTTCTTCAAGTCGGATGTGCTCCTGAAACTTCCGAGTGGCAGGAACAGAGCGAAGCCGACAGTCGAGAAGACTATGCGGGTGCTCCGGATGTTCCTGATCTGGGCGCATGAAACCAGACGAATCGACAAGCTCCCACTCCCGAAGGACACACCGTTGGGACGGAGCGCTTCTAAGGAGGATCATGGCAAGAGCTAAGTCACCTTCTTCTGAGACTCTGGTCACTGACATCCAGGCATTCGGACGACGGCTCAATGCTGACGGCCGCTCACCGAAGACTGTGAGTGCATATCTGCGCGATTTGAGCACTCTTGCGGAAGCGATCGAGAGAAGGTATCCCGGCATCACGACAGCTCGTGTGACAAGCTCCATGATTGATGAGGCGTTGACATCTCCAGACATGACCCGAGCATGCAGTGGCAGGAAGCGATCACCTGCATCAATGCACCGTTTCAAGGCTGCTGTTCGATCCTTCTTCTCCTGGGCTGAGCAGAGCGGGATAGTCAGCGAAAACCCAGCCGTATCGCTTCGGCTCCGGAGGCTTCCCCGGACGCCTCCTCGCTTCCTGACTGAAGCAGAAAAGAAGCGACTGCTCAAAGAGCTTCGCGGAAAGTCCTCGCTCCTTGCCCAACGGGACAGGCTCATCATCGAACTCTTCCTTGGCACCGGTATTCGCCTGCACGAGCTCGTCAGTCTCGACATCGAGGATATCGACCTCGACTCCAAGCACCTCCGTGTGCGAGCTAAGGGGAGTGTGCCCCAGGTAAAGTTTCTCAAAACCAACCTACGTTTCCTCCTGAGGGCCTTCCTGATCAAACGGCGACGCCTCGGGGATGGCGAACGTCATGCACTCTTCATCTCGAATCGCGGCGAGCGGCTCTGCGAGCGACAGGTTGCCAGGCGCGTCATCTACTGGCTCAAGGCAGCAGGGATCGACAAGAAGCTGACTCCGCACTCGCTCAGGCACACCTTCGCCACTCACCTTTACAGCCGGACTGGTGACATTCTGGTTGTACAGCGAGCTCTCGGTCATCGGGACCTCTCCACAACTCAAATCTACACCCACCTCGTCGACGGCGCGCTCGAAGAGGCGCTCGAACGCCTCTAGACAAACGCTCGCTGATTCCAAGCGGTCCACCGGGACCGCTTTCCCGTTCCGGCATCTGTATAGCAGCATCATGGGGCGGCTCGAGGCTCGAACAGCGGCATCGACTTTCGGCTGATGCTCGATTTGGCGGCATCCGCCTTCCGGAAAGTGCCCATTTAGGGGCATTGAGGATGCCAAAGAGCAGAGAACAGGCAGCCGCTGCAACAAATGGCAGCCCCAGTAATTGCCTATAGTACTGCCGGTTACATGCGAATCCTTTCGATCTCCACCCATCAAATTGTGAAAAACAGCTGCGATTCCTGCCCACAAAATGCCTTCTCCCAAGGTCACAGAACACGTCTTATCTGACGTTCCTGTAAAGTGTTGCTTCGTAAGTGCCCGTGTTACGCGGACCTCAGAATGGTGACTGCTGGTGTTATCCGACGTCATTCTTGCGTTTTCCGATCCTATCTTTGACCTTGCCGCCCGACATGATTACTGCGTCTCCCTTTCGACACCTCGGGGTCCGCCACCCCGATGGCGGATTCTGGCCCTCCTCGGGGAACCCTCTTCCATAATACCTACCGGAACGAATCGCGAAATGTCGGGAGTGCAATTGACATTCGAAGATCAAGGGAGTATTATGTGGCTAACTCACAACTTGCTCGAAAGGGACTGTAATGTACGCCTTGTACTCAAAACAGCAACATAACGAGGGCCACCGCTACAGATTCAAAGCTCAGACATCGCTATTTGGATGCAACTCGGGCTATATTCCGTATCTACTAAGAGCCGGTCTAATCGGTTCGGAGTCAGAGCCACTGCCGTGGCACATAAATATAGAAAAGGCCATGGCAGATATAGGCGAGTCCGAAACCACTCTCATGATGAACTTAAAGCCAAACAGTTCCAAACCGAATCTCTCGCTTTATGAGGTTTCTGACGTGTGGGGTTATTCTTCCTCGGGCTGGACTCCCATCATGTTCTATCTGAGAGGACTATTTGTCGACGCAGATCCGAGTGCACTTGATGACATGGATTTCGTTAGAGAACCCAAGGATATCGAAGATCCGATCTTCTCGATGATGTACTTGAATGGCACGATTCAAGAAGGAACTATCTCTGGTGGATGGACACCGCCCGGTCCGAGCTCCACCAACTCCGTGCTTCTGTGGCCCGAAGCTTTCAAGTACTTCGCTCAAAACGCTGAAGAGATCATCGAAAGGGCAGCGTGTCAGCGACGCGCGTGAGCTTGCCAATTCTCGATCCGTAGCCCAACCAGCCGAGCTGCGAAGGTGCGAAGGGTCAAGGGCAGGGAAAGAACCTCCGCAACGACCTTCGCACTGTTGTAAATCATTGGATTGTATATTATTATATTAATATTTTGCGAAGGTGCGAAGGATATAGAAGATATTACTCACGTGTGATCGAGAATTCTTAATGCGTTATGGACTAACATATAGACCATGTGAATTTTTTGTCGTGTAGAGGGGGGTAACTCCTGAGAACCTTCGCACCTTCGCAAAATCGGCATAACTGATTGATATGTCAAGACTTGGAAACTGCGAAGGTCCATTTCAGTTGCGAAGGGTACCTTCGCATGGGGAGGCGGTAACAGGGAAACTCAGGCAAGATAGGTGGTGTCGTAGGTTGCTGTGCGGCGGACGGAATGCTCCGACCGGTTGACCTTGATCTCAAACCCGGCCTGCCGGATGGTGTCTATGTCGTTTGAAAACCTCTGAGCGAATTGCTGCACGGTGTTCATGTTGAACGATAGGCCGAAATCCTTGGAAAGCCGCTTAAGGGCGATGAACAAGTCGCGAGCGCGAGCTCCCTCAATGGTGTTTTCGTCACTGAAGTCGATTTGGTAACGTTCGAGAAACGCCGCCTCATTAGTCCCGACGGCGTGGCGGTAGGCTTTGAACAGCACAACCAAGCAGGTGGCGATGGGGTTGGATTCGCGGGCGGTCTCCTGGCTGACCCTGTTGAGCGACGCAATCAACTCTTCGAATTGCGGATTGAGCATATCCAGAGCCTTAGCAACCTCGTCCCTTGGTTTGCCGGACAGTCTCATCAGATACATCAAGCTCAGATAATCGTTGCACCGGCGTTTGCTGTGATTGCCGAGCGTTTGATGCAAGAGCCGCATCACCTGCTCTTGTGCACCGTCCCTCATCATGGCGAGCACTTGGCTCGTGCGGATTAGCAACGCGGAGATGATCAGATCCCGGTGCTCGCGGATCGCGGCCAGTACCTTCGCCTCGATGAAGCACTCGCTCGCCTGCTCACCCATTTCAAAGCGGATGATGAACGAGCGCGACAGGATCTCGCCGAGTTCGCCTCCCAGAGGTTCGATACCTGTGGTGTTCAGTAGGCACTTAGGCCGCTCGACAACCGTCTCGGTGTCCGTGCCGATCTTGCGCTTCTCTTTGGCGATGCCGGTGACGCTGGTTAAGATGAAAGTCATTAAGTCCTCTGTCAGATGCTTGACCTCAACGTTGTCGAGAACAATGAGGGGATTCCGCGAGCCGTCGGTGTAGTTGGCTGCGTCGGTGCTCTTCTTCTGCTGCGGTTCGCCATAAAGCAGCGTTGATATCAGTTTGCTCGCGGTGGTCTTACCCGAGCTTGTGGGACCTTCAAATCGCATCATGGGCCGTGTTCCGGCGAAGTCGAGCAAGAGGAAGCAGGAAAGCCACTCGAGGATCAGGTCCCGGTTTCCCGGAGCGCACGTGAGGTTATTGTGAACGAGTTCTGTCAGGATCCGGTGCGCTTCCAACGGATCAGCTTTGGGAAGAAAGTGTATCGGTGCCATTTTGCGGGATCCCTCAAGAATGATACCATCCTCGTTTCCACCGTTCTTGATGATCTCCACACCCTCAGGCGTAATCTTGGCAATCTCGTGCTCGGAGTTATTGAGGTTGAAGTACACCGTGTAGCTTGAAACATCGGAATGCAGCCAGGATGAGTGTTCCCTTACCTCCCCTCTTTCCACTGCCAAGTTCGCCAGCACCTCGTAAAAAGTACGTCCGCCAGCCGTTGTTTGTACCATGCCGGTCTGTTTATATAGTATCGAAGCATAGAGTCGTCTGCGCCCGCGGTCCGGTGTATCCATCCACAGAATCGAATCCTCGAAGAACATGAACGGTTCGGCATGGGGAGTGTGGAAGAATTGTGCTCCATGGTCTGTGAACCATTCATATGCCGCCTCGGCAACGATCCTGTAGTCGGGCGATGTGCCTCGTTCTTCTTTCGTGGCGGCCAGAACCTCTTCTAATCTTGCTTTGCAGGATCCAGGCGTGGCATCGGACGGCCGCATTTCTGCCCTTCGTTGGTGTCTCTCCTTGGAGCGCTGTTCCTTTTGGGTTGCCGTAACTTGTGCTCGCAGTGTGGCAAGGGACGGTCCCTGTTTACCGCATTGATCCCTGATGAGTCTCAAGTGTCTATCCTGCTCCAATGGGGGTAGCTGGCCAATATCGAGGAGTATCGGTTCAAGCAAGCGGATGAGCTTTTCCTCGGATACGTCC